>DATNMW010000249.1:0-12353 GCA_035602155.1 Bryobacteraceae bacterium
ATTCGACCCCGCCGATGCCGGCCACAGCGGCAGCCATCCGCCCAGGAACAACGTGGTGGTGATGGAGCAGACCGTGACCATGTTCGAGTATTCGGCCATGAAGAATGCGGCAAACTTCATGCTGCTGTACTCGGTATGGAATCCGGCCACCAGCTCATTTTCAGCTTCCGGCAGATCGAAGGGGATGCGGTTGGTTTCGGCGAAGGCCGCGATCATAAAGATGATGAAGCTGAAGACCTGCGGCATGGGCGTTTGGAAGATGCTCCAGTGCGGGATGAAGCCCAAATAAAACCCTTGCTGCTTCTCCACGATCTGTCGCAGGCTCAACGTATTCACCAGCAGCAGCGGCGCAGCCACCGCCATGCTTAGCGGCAATTCGTAGCTGATCATCTGCGCGGAGCTGCGCAAGCCGCCCATCAAGGAATATTTGTTGTTCGAGGCCCACCCCGCCAGCGCGATGCCATAGACGCTCACCGAAGAAACCGCCAGCACAAACAGGATGCCGATATTCAGGTCCGCCAACTGCATCCAGGTGTTGTCGCCAAAGATGCGGATCGGCCCGCCGAACGGAATCACCGAAATCGAAAGCAACGCCATGGTGACGGCGAAGAATGGCGCGGCCAGGTATAGCAGCTTGTTGACGTAAGGCGGAATCAGGTCTTCCTTGGTAATCAGCTTGATGACATCCGCCAGCGGCTGCAATAGCCCGTGCGGACCCACGCGCGAAGGACCCATGCGCACCTGGATATGTGCGATGACTTTACGTTCGACCCATTGCAGGTACGCCAGGGTGGTGAGTAGAACAAACGCCACCACCGCCGCCTTGATCAGGCTCAGCAGGAAAAAGTTCATTATCGATTGCCGTGGTTCTCCACCACGGAGTTCAGTATTTTAGAATAGCGCCCTAGCGTGCCCGAAGTGAAAAGATTTTCGTGCGCCGAGCGGATCAAATCCGGACGGCCATCCAGGGGAACGCGTCCATTCAGGGCCGCGGTCTGGGCCGCCCCGCCCATTTCCAGCACCGGCAACGGCACGTCGTATCCGCGGACGTTCTTGCGGATCTCCGCGAAAACAGTATCCGGAATCCATGGGCCCAGCTCGGCGGCCACACCCATTTCGCGGGCCAACAGGCCCATAATCTCCAGGTCGGGCTTGGCGCCCATCGCGCCCACGGCCCTTCGCAGCCGCTGCACTTCACCGCAGACATTGGTGACAGTGCCGTTCTTTTCGTAGGCGGAGGCGGCTGGGAAGATAACGTCCGCGGCTTGGGCGGTTTCGGTCAGGAAGAGATCGTGGACCACGAGGAATGGACCGCTCCCTGACGGTCGCGGCTCGGTGCCAGGGCACGGATTCGCGCTCACTACCCATAAGACGTCCAAATCTTGCGCCGCTAATATCTCCGGCAGCGCCAGGCCGCCGGCGGCGTCGGGCAGCAGCCCCATATCCACTGCGCCGCGTGAATTCGAATCGTCCACCAGGCAGATGTACTGCACCGGAATGCCGAGCGATTCGCCAAAATCCACCAGCCGACGGACGGCTTCGCCTTTGATTGCGTCGCCGAAAACGATAACCAGTTCCGGCTCGGACTTCAGGCGATCGCGCAGCGATTCCACCGCGTCCAGTTCCCCGCCCCCGGCAACCCGCACGCTGGCCGCGGCATACTGATCCTCGCGCACCGGCCCGGTGGTAACCACATAAACACACGCCTGATGATGCCGGTAATTGGCCCGAATCTGGAACGACAGGAACGGCTGCTCCAGCGCTAAGTCGGCGCCGATCGCCAGCACGGCTTTCTTGTTATATAAGTCGGCGGTGGTGGCCAGTTTGCCAGTTTTGCCGCTGAGCGCGTCAAGCAACGCGGGCACATCGCCGGTGCGATGGTGATCGATATTGCCGGTGCCCAGCACCTTCCGCGCGAACTTCTGCAAGTAGTAATTCTCTTCGTTGGTGGCGTGGTTGGAGCCGATGACGCCGAACTTGCCGTTGCGCGCGCGAACTTCGTTGAACTTCGCTGCCACCGTCTCGATGGCCTTCGACCACGAGACTTCTTCCAGCTTCCCATTCACGCGCACCAGAGGCGCCAGCAAGCGCTCCGGATGATTGTAAAAATCGAAAGCGTAGCGCCCCTTGATGCAGAGGAACTCGCCGTTGACGCCGGAGCGGTCGCGGTTGTTGCCGCGGATGATCTCGTCGTTGCGCACGCCTAGCGTGGTCTTGCAGCCGTTCGAGCAATGCGTGCAGATGGTGCCCACGTGCTCCATCTCCCACGGGCGCGTGTGATAACGGTAAGTGCCGCTGGTCAGCGCGCCCACCGGGCAGATGTCGATGCACATGCCGCACTCGTCGCACTCCAGGTGATCGCCTTTGTTGGGCGCGATTTCCGAAACCATGCCGCGGTTGATCACGCCGAGGGCGCCCACCCCCATGCCTTCGTTGCAGACGCGCACGCAGCGATAGCACAAAATGCAGCGCGGATTATCGAAGAACACCACGGGGGACCACTGCTTCTCGTCCACGTGGACCTTCATCTCCGTGAAGCGGCTTTCGCCCGCGCCGTAGCGGAAGGTCATGTCCTGCAGTTCGCACTCGCCGCCCTTGTCGCATACCGGGCAATCGAGCGGATGGTTGGACAGCAGGAACTCCAGCATGGATTTGCGCGCCGCCGCCACCTGCGGCGTCTCCGTGCGCACCACCATACCCTCGGCCACCGGCTGGGTGCAGGCCGTCATCAGCTTCGGCGCCTTTTCGATTTCAACCAGGCACATGCGGCAGGCAGCCGCTAGGGTCAGCCCTTCGTAATAACAAAAAGAAGGCACTTCGATGCCGGCGTGTTTGGCGGCGTCGATGAGCAGCGTGCCGGGTGCGGCCTGGATGGTTCGACCGTCGATTGTGAGGTTTACTAAGTCGGCCATTGTTAGCCTAATGCCACCAGCGGGTCCTGGAGGACCCGCGCAGACCTGGAGGTCTGTCCCACTTCATAAGGGCAGGGTTTGCCATTCAAGTGATCTTCGAATTCGTGATAGAACTTTTCCACAATCGATATCGTGGGCAGGGCCGCCGCGTCACCCAGCGGACAGAAGGTCTTGCCCAGCATGTTCTTCGCTAAATCGCCGATCAGCGCGATATCGCTGCGCTGTCCCATGCCGTCGTGAAAGCGCTGCAGCAGCTTGCGCAGCCACGAGGTCCCCTCGCGGCAAGGGATGCACCATCCGCAGCTTTCGTGCGCATAAAACCGCATGATGCGCAGCGCCGCTTTCACCATGCAGGTATCTTCGTGCATCACCACTACGCCGCCCGAACCTAGCATACTCTTGGCCTTGGCCATGGAGTCGTAATCCATGGTCAGGCCTTCGCATTCCTCGGCCGTAAGCACCGGGCAGGACGAACCGCCAGGAATAAATGCCTTCAATTTCTTGCCGCCCAGGATGCCGCCGCCGACTTCCTCGAGCATGGTTTTCACCGGAAAGCCCAGCTTCAATTCGTAAACGCCGGGACGGTTCACGTGGCCTGTCAAACACGTCAGCTTGGTGCCGCCGGCCTTCGGAATTCCCAGCGCCGCGAAGGCCGCGCCGCCATCGCGGATGATCGCGGGCGCCGCGCTAATACTCTCCACGTTGTTCAGCACGGTGGGGCATTGGAAGGCTCCCGCAACCGCTGGAAACGGCGGACGGATCCGCGGAATGCCGCGCTTGCCTTCGAGCGATTCGAGCAGCGCCGATTCCTCGCCGCATTCGTATGCGCCCGCGCCGGTATGCGTGTACAATTCGAAATCGAAACCGGTGCCGCGGATGTTCTTGCCCAGATAGCCGTGCGCATAGGCCTCCGCGATGGCCTTGTCCATGATCTCGATCAGGTAGCGATACTCGCCGCGAATGTAGATATAACCCGCGTGCGCATCCACCGCCAGACCCGCGATCAACGTGCCTTCGATCAACTGATGCGGATCGTTCTCCATCAGCAGGCGGTCTTTGCAGGTGCCCGGCTCGCTCTCATCCGCATTCACCACGATGTACTTCGGCTTAGGCGAGGTGCGCGGCACGAAGCTCCACTTCATGCCGGTGGGGAATCCCGCGCCGCCGCGCCCGCGCAGGTTCGAGATTTTCATTTCCTCGATGATCTGTTCGGGCTTCATGCCCGCGGCTTTCCCGAATGCCCGATAGCCTTCCGTCGCCAGATAGGTATCGATGGAGGCCGAGTTCTCCAGGCCGAAGCGGCGCGTCAGGATTTTGGTTTCGAGCGGACTGGGTTCGTTGTACAGCATCGGTTAGTGAATCTTCCTTAGGCTTTCGAGCAGCCGGTCGAGTTTCTCGGGAGTTACAAAGTGATGAAAATCGTAATTCACTTGCACGGCCGGCGCCCAGGAGCAGGCGCCGATGCATTCCACTTCTTCGAGCGAGATTTGGCTATCGGCAGTCGTTTCCTTGTGGCCTACACCGACTTTTTCACAGGCATGTTCCCAAAGTTCCATACCGCCGCGCAGGAGGCAACTGATGTTCGTGCAGATTTGCACATGGTACTTACCGAGCGGCTTCTTGTGCAGCATGGAGTAATAGCCGATCACTTCATCCACCTGCAGGGGTGTCACTCCGGTGCGCCGCGCTACTTCTTCGATCAACGCCGGAGTCACTGAGCCGATTTCATCCTGGGCATACAGCAGCATGGGAATTACCGCCGACCGCTGCCGCCCGGTCGGGTAGCTGGTCAAGAGCTTCGCGAATCTATTTTCCAACTCAGTAGAAAACGTCATAAGAACTATGGAACCACGGATGGACGCAGATTCACACAGATAAGAACGGGATTCTCATCTGTCACAATCCCCTAATACAAAGTCCATGCTTCCGATCGACGCGATCACATCCGCGATCAGCGTGCCTTCCACCATGCGCGGCACGGCGCCCAGGTTGGCGAAACTTGGGCCGCGCACGTGTACGCGGTATGCCTTGGTGGTGCCGTCACTGACTACGTAATAGCCGACTTCTCCGCGCGGCGATTCGATTACTTGGTACACTTCGCCCGCCGGCACGCGGAAACCCTCCGTCACAATCTTGAAGTGGTAGATGAGCGCTTCCATCTGCGTCTTCATCTTTTCCCGGTCCGGCAGGACCACGTGCGGCGCATCCGCCGTCCAACGCCCGCCGGGCATGCCCTCAAGCGCCTGCTTGACGATCCGGGCGCTTTGCCGCATCTCCTCGATGCGCACCTGGTAACGCGCGAACACATCGCCTTCCGTTTGCGTGGGAATCTCAAAATCGAATTTGTCGTAGCTGGAATACGGCTGGCTCTTGCGCGCATCGTACTTCAAACCGGCGGCGCGCAGCATGGGCCCTGTCACGCCCAGATCCAGCATGTCTTCGAGCGACATGTAACCGACGCCGCGCGTGCGCCCGATCCAGATGCGATTGCCGGTCAGCAGATTTTCGTACTCGTCCACCTTGCTGGGAAACGCATCGATGAACGTCCGCACGCGCTGCTGCCATCCGCGGGGCGGCTCCAGCGCCAGCCCGCCGATGCGGAAGTAGCTGGTCATCATGCGCTGGCCCGAGTACATTTCGAAAATGCGCAGGATATCTTCGCGCTCCCGGAAACAATACAGGAACACGCTCATCGCCCCGATATCGATGGCGTGCGTGCCCAGCCACACCAGGTGGCTGTTCAGGCGCGTCAACTCCGTGAGCATCACGCGCGTCCATTGCGCCAGCGGCGGGATTTCCAACCCCAGCAACTTTTCTACCGCCAGGCAGTAGCATAGATTGTTCGAAAGGGGCGCGAGATAATCGATACGGTCGGTCAGCGTTACGGCCTGTTGATAATTCTTGACTTCGAATTCCTTTTCGATGCCCGTGTGCAGATACCCGATATCGGGCCGGCACTTGACGATCGTCTCGCCATCCAACTCCAGTTCGAGGCGCAGCACGCCGTGCGTGGAAGGATGCTGCGGACCCATGTTCAGGGACAGCGTGCGCGGCCGCGAGCCAGTCGCCGGTTCGGCCAGCGCCTCCGGAATGGGTGTTGTCAGTGTGTCGCTCACGTTCGTTCGTGCCTCAAACCCTATCGCCCGTTATGCTGTAATCCTTGCGCAGGGGATGCCCTTCCCAATCGTCCGGCAGCATGATGCGCCGCAAATCCGGATGGTTCCGGAAGCGCACGCCGAAAAGATCGAAAGTTTCGCGTTCGAACCAGTTGGCGCCGCGCCAGACTTCCGTGACGGAGTCGATCTCCGGAGCGCCGCCCGGCAGACGGCATTTCAGGCGCAGCCGCTCGTTGCGGTCCAAAGAGTGTAGATGATATACCACCTCGAAGCGAGGCTCCGCCGGATACCAGTCGACGCCCGTAACTGTGCTCAGGCGCACAAAACCCAAATCGTATTTCACGAAACCGCAGACGCTCACAATTTTGGCGGGCGCGATTTCGATGGTCAACTCGCCCCGGTCGAGCTTGGCGGACACCACCGCGCTCGGGTCGAACGCTTCCAGAGCGGCAGCGGTGGCGTGTTCTTTCAGGTTTTCGGGAAGCATGTGGTATCGTTACGGCCTTGGCGGCCGGCCCGCGCCGGACCAGTCCAGCGCGCCTTTTTTCCAGATATAGAAAAAGCCCGCCAGGACCAGGGCGATGAAGAGCAACATCTCAAAGAACGCGAACATCTTCAGTTCCCGGTAGACCACGGCCCATGGGTAGAGGAAGATGGCTTCAATGTCGAACAGGATGAACAGCATGCCCACCAGGTAGAATTTCACGCTGAAGCGCTCGCGTGCGCTACCGGTGGGTGTGATGCCGCATTCATACGGCATGTCCTTCACGCGATTCCGGATTTTCTTGCCCAGAATGTATGAAATGCCGATCATGCCGGTGGCCACCGCCATGGCGATGATCGCCTGGAGCAGCACGGGCCAATAGGTTTCGGCGTAGGTTTGGGGCATCCGCTAAATTTGACTATAATGGTTGCCAAAGAACAGTGTCAACCAACGAGCAAATAAACTCCCAAATCGAAGTGGCGATCAACGGCGAGATGCGGTCCATTCCGCAGGGCCAGACGATCCTGCAATTGCTGGAATCCCTCGCGCTGGATCCGGCCCGCGTAGCCGTGGAACTGGACCGGCGGATCGTCAAACCGCGCGATTGGGCGGCTACGCAGGTGGCTGAAGGCGCCCACCTGGAAATCGTGCAATTCGTGGGCGGAGGCTAGGTGGCGGCGTCCAAAATTGCGTACCAGAGAAACTCGACGAGCTTATACAGCGAAGCCTCCGCGAGACGCTCGTCGTTGGCGTGTGCTTCGCCCGGGTCGCCGGCTTCGACTATCGGACCGAAGCCGTAGGCCTGGACGCCTTTGGCGCGCAACTGCGCCATATCCGTGGCGCCGGTCAGCATGGAAGGCAGCACAATAGCATTTGGAAACATTTTGCGCTGCGCATGTTCCAGCGCGCGAAACATGACGGTATCCGTGCGCGAGGGTGGCGTGGCCGGCCGGATCTGACGATTGGGCTCCATCTCCACATTCCTGTCGGCAATTAATGCGCGCATATCTTCATAGAAGCGCGGCATGTCTTCATCCGGCAGCGCGCGGATATCGATGTAGGCTTCGGCTTCCGATGGAATCACATTGAAGCCGATGCCGGCTTTGAGCATGGTCGGCGCGAGCGTAGTGTGCAGCATGGCGTAGTGCGCCGGCTCATAGCGTTCAAAGTAACCGTCGATTTCCGCGGCGCGCGCGGGGTCGGCGACGTGCCGGTAGCGATCCGCATCGGCGGGCGGGCTGATGGAAGCCAGGCGCTCGAAATACGCGCGCGCGGTGTCATTCAGACGCATCGGCGTCTGCCATTCGCCCAGTTTGGCGACCGCCGCCGCCAACCGCAGCACCGCGTTGTTCGCGGTGGGCCGCGAAGCGTGCCCGGACGGTCCGCGCGCGATCAAACGGACGCCGCGCGGCACTTTCTCCGCGGTAGTGATGGCCACATAACACACCTTGCCGCCCTGCGACACGGCCGACCCGCCCTCGGCCAGTGCGTACTCCGCCGCGATTTCGTCCCAATGGCGGCTCACCAGGAAATCGATGCCGACGGCGGGCGTGCCTTCTTCGCCGGCTTCGGCCACGAAGATCACATCGCGATTCAGCTTGACGTGCTCACGCTGGAGGAGCAGCATCACCATGAGGCCCGCGGTCACGATCTCCTTGTCGTCCACTGCGCCGCGGGCGTAGATGTAGCCGTTCTTGCGGAGCGCGCCGAACGGGTCCACCGACCATTTGGATCGCTGCGCGGGCACAACGTCGGTGTGGCCGAGGATGGCTATGGGCCGCGCGGAACCGTTGCCCTGGATACGCGCGACCAGATTGGCGCGGGCGGGATCGAGCGAGAGCAGCTTGGCCGTGATGCCTTCGCGGTCTAGGACGCCCGCTAGATATTTAGCGGCCGCGGTTTCGTTGCCCGGCGGATTGGAGGTGTCGATGCGGAGGAGAGCGGTGTAATGGCGGAGGGTTTCGGCGTTGAGGCGATGCCAGTGGACCGGGTGCGGCTCGGCACCGAAAGCAGCCAGGGGGCAGAGGAGCAGTAGGAGGTTACAGCGGGATGTTGCCATGCTTTTTGCGAGGCGTGGTGTCCACCTTATTCTCCAACATGCGGAATGCGCGGATCACGCGCGGGCGGGTTTCGCGCGGCTCGATCACATCGTCGATGAAGCCGCGCTCGGCGGCGATGAACGGGTTGGCGAAGCGTTCGCGAAATTCCTCGGTCTTCTGCGCGCGCATGGCGTCGCGGTCGGCGGCCGCGGAGAGCTCGCGGCGATAGACGATGTTCACCGCGCCCTCCGGTCCCATGACGGCGATTTCGGCAGTGGGCCACGCCAGGTTGATATCCGTGCGAATGTGCTTCGATCCCATCACGCAATAAGCCCCGCCATAAGCCTTGCGCGTGATGACGGTGACTTTCGGCACGGTGGCTTCGGCATAGGCGTAGAGCAGTTTCGCGCCATGCCGGATGATGCCGCCGAATTCCTGTTCGGTGCCGGGAAGGAAGCCGGGCACGTCCTCAAACGTGAGAATCGGAATGTTGAACGCATCGCAGAAGCGCACGAAACGCGCGCCCTTCACGGATGAATTGATATCCAGGCATCCGGCCAGGTACGCGGGCTGATTGCCTACGATGCCCACGGAACGCCCGTCCAGCCGCGCGAATCCGACGACGAGGTTGCGCGCGAAGTGCTCATGCACTTCGAAAAATTCGCCATCATCGACGATGCGATGGATAGCATCCTTGATGTCGTAAGGCTGGTTGGAGGCGGGCGGCACCAGCGTGTCGAGGGACGGGTCCATGCGGTCGGCGGGGTCCGTCGAGGTGCGGCGGGGCGGATCGTCGCGATTGTTTTGCGGCAGGTAACTGAGTAGCTCGCGGATCATGCGCAGACAGTCGCCATCGTTGGGCGCGATGAAGTGGCCGACGCCGCTGACGGAGTTATGCGTCATGGAGCCGCCCAGGCGCTCCTTGGTGACGTCCTCGTGCGTGACGGTTTTGATGACATCGGGGCCGGTGACGAACATGTAGCTGGTCGCTTCCACCATGAAGACGAAATCGGTGATGGCGGGCGAGTAGACGGCGCCGCCCGCGCACGGCCCCATGATGGCGGAAATTTGCGGGACGACGCCGCTGGCGAGGGTGTTACGCAGGAAGATATCGGCGTAACCGCCCAGCGACAGCACGCCTTCCTGAATGCGCGCGCCGCCGGAATCGTTGAGGCCAACGACGGGCGCGCCGTTTTTCATGGCGTGGTCCATGATCTTGCAGATTTTCTGCGCGTTGGATTCCGAGAGCGAGCCGCCGAAGACGGTGAAGTCCTGGGCGAAGACGTAGACCAGGCGGCCGTTGACGTAGCCATAGCCGGTGACGAAGCCGTCGCCGGGGACGATTTGCTCATCCATGCCGAAGTCGCGGCCGCGGTGGGTGACGAGCTTGTCGAGCTCTTCGAAGGTGCCCTCGTCGAGCAGGAGTTCGATGCGCTCGCGGGCGGAGAGCTTGCCTTCGTGGTGCTGGCGGTTGCGCCGGTCATCGCCACCGCCTTGTTCGGCCGCGGCGTGGCGGCGGCGCAGCTCTTGGAGCTTGTCCATGCTTTTGATTGTAGCGGGGGGCGGGGGGGTGCGTCGCTGGCCGTGACTGGTGGTTGGTGGTTGGTGGGGTGGGCGATTGGGTTCATATGGTAATTGGGACCGGGGGTATGTTGATGTTACATCGGCGATATAACATCGCGGTAACGTGCTTTGGGTTCGTACGGTATTCCTGGTCGTGGGGCGGGGTGGGGGAGGGCAGCCTCTGAGATGAATGCGACAGTCTGGCGACAAATCTGAAAAAACTGATTCGACGTTGCATTGTGTTCAATTGTGTCGTTCCTTGGGGGTTTGACGTGCTGATTGGATGGCTTGGCGGTCCTGTAGCTTTTCGTGTCGGGTTAGGACGCTTCCACACCCGACAAGAGGATAGCACGGGGGCGGCAGGGACTCCGCTCACCGACTGGCGTTAGGTGCTTGTTCTCAGGGGGATAGCGGGGTGCCGAGATGCGTCATCGCCGTTTCGATCCCCTTCTATGGCACCGCCGTCAGGATACGGCAGGGCGGCGGGAAAAGGGTGATTATAACTCTGGAAATTGGCCGGCTGGCGAATGGCCGAGCGAATAATGGGCGGCAGCGGCACAAGCAGGGTAGAAGCTTCCCGCCACAACGCTAGTTCCGATGGAAGGCAGGTCTGCGGCCTGGTCTGAAGCGTAGGAGGCGAATACGGCGAAGTCCAAGAAGCACGGACTTCGTGCAGCGTAGAATGGCGTCACAACCTCCCAGATTGCCCGTACGCTGTGCGACACGCGCGTCAAGGCGCCCCTGGGCAGCTCTCTTGCCTCGATGTCCCCGATCGTTATCGCCTCCCCGAGCGACGATTCTGGCTCCATTAGGCGGGTATGCCCGCCGTGCCCTAGCTCATGTACCGAAACAAAGATCCTAACGCCAGCCGGGACGTAGGAGAATGCGGCTTGCAAACAAGTACCGTGGTCCATCAAGCCCACCACCTGAACCACGCCTCCTTCCGGTGCGAAAACAGGGCAAATCGCGCTGCTTTCTCCGGTGGACAGCGCGTCTCCCTGGTGCGTGTTCCAAATATGGCCAGGCGTTGCCGCCCTTGACTTGAACGCGTTTGCAAAGCCCTCGGTGAACCTGAGCGTCGCTATCCTCCGGTTGGTCAGATCCGCTGACCGGCTCGCCTCGAATCCGCCGTCAGCCAAGGGGCCAAAATTATCGGCGGTTCTGGCCTCGAAGGCCAGGCCCCTTCTGACCGTCGCAACTTTCTGCTGAGCATCTTCGATGGGTGCTCCAGTTATCATGACGTAGACGAATACGGAACTCTTGCCTTCACTGGTAATTCCGACGCAGCTACAATCGCAGCGAAGGTTGCTGATTTGAAAGACACGGGTTTCACCTGGGCGCATGTCGTCAAGATGGAGTCCAGGAAAGTGTTGGCGCCCGGACTCTCGGCTCTCAGGCCGCGAACGAGCGTCGTCACGCCGGGCCTTCCAACCTCAAACAGAACCACATCGCTGACGCGGTCCGCTACACCCGATGAGTTGATTGGCAACGAGGCAGACAATGTGACGGTAAGGCGCACCGGACCTCGGAGCGGAATGTCGTGGTCGTAAGTGCACCGCAAGAACACGTCGCCCATGGGTTCGGCTGCGCCCTCGTAGCGGGCACAAACGGTGTTGGCGGACGCCGAGACGCGGAGGTACGATAGCGGCCCAGCAGCACGGGTACGCGGCTTCAATTGTTGCGTCACGACGTTTAACAGATGCTTTTGAAGTTGGTCGCTAAACGCAGTCACATCCCGGTAATTCCATACAAGGAGCTTATCTTTGGAAATGAGGTCCTGTCTGAATGCTTGAACCTTCTGATATTGTTGCTGTTCGGCCGGGGAGGTGGGCTGGTAGGGCGTGTCGCGAAAGTAGAGCATGACCTGGGGTGATTTCTTGGCTCCCCAAGACTCAATAGCGCGCCGGATCTCATGCTCCGTGCCGGAATCGGCGTCGCTTACCGGTGTACCGAATCGCTTCCAGAACACCCCAATCAGCGCGTCGCTGTCCTCAATGCGTAGGCCCTCATCAATCAACCCCTGAGGGCCTCCAGTGTGCATGCCCGGGTGAGCGTCGGTCTCCCATCTTACTAGGTCGAGAGCCGCGGGAAGATCGAGGCCCCGAAGGATCTGGTTGACGGAGTCGATGACCGAAACTGCCGCATCGCGCTCGGCCTGGACGTCAGAGAGAGAGGCGAGCACAATCCTAAAGTGACGCTTGGTTTCCATATTCAATCGTCGACGTGGTCTCGGGCGTCC
>DATNMW010000250.1:0-111239 GCA_035602155.1 Bryobacteraceae bacterium
GGAATCACGCTTTCGGGGAGTTTGGCGGACTTCTCGTGGGGCGCCGTTGGCGGAGCCACAGAGTATCAATTGACTGTGGGGACCACCCCGGGGGGATCCAATATCTTTTCCGGTACCACCGCTGGAACATTGCAAACGGTGAGTTCCATTCCCTGCACCAATAGTGGCGCAACCATCTATGTGCAGTTATCCGCCGAAGTAAACGGCACTTTCCAACCGGCTACGGACTACACCTATAAGTGCAAGATCGGCATCGGCGATTTCAACGGAGATGGCTACCAAGATCTGGTCTGGCAGGACAACAGCACTGGCCAGGTAAGCGTCAATTACTACGACGGGATGCCGGACATAACCTATATTGGCTGGAAATGGCTGAACAGCACCGACCAGGCGAGCGGCTGGGTGCTGGTGGGAGCGGCGGACTTCGATGGCAACGGCGTACCGGACCTGGTTTGGGAGTACATGCCGACCGGCCAAGTCTCGGTGAACTACTATGGCGGACCGGGCGGGGCCACGCTGCTGGGTTGGAACTGGCTGAATAAAACGGGGTCTCCGGGCTGGACGGTAGTGGCGGTGGCGGATATGAACAATGACGGGGTGCCGGACCTGATCTGGCAAGACAACGCGACGAATCAGGTCACGGTGAACTATTACGGAGGAGCGGGCGGGGCCACGCTGACGGGCTGGAACTGGCTTAAGAATCCTGGGGCGGCAGCGGGCTGGCGGGTAGTGGCCGCGGCAGACTTTGATGGCAATGGGACGCCGGATCTGGTGTGGCAATATGCGCCGACGCGGCAAGTGTCGGTGAACTATTACGGGGGTGCGGGGGGAGCGACGTATCTGGGGTGGGCGTGGCTGAATGAAGCCGGATCTCCGGGGTGGACGGTAGCTGGGGCCGGCGATTTCAATGGAGACGGGGTGCCGGATCTGGTGTGGGAAGAAAACGCGACGGCGCAGGTAAGCGTGAACTACTATGGGGGTGCAGGAGGAGCCACGTTGATCGGCTGGAACTGGCTGAATGAAGCCGGGTCACCCGGGTGGACGGTCGTGGTCCCCAGATAGGTGGCGAACCGCGGTGAAAACGATCACGCCTTACGAGCCACCGCTAATAGAGACGTGCCTGTCGGCAACTGCCGCCGCCGGCGAATCCACTGGATCTCCTGCGACAAAACCACAGATAGCATCCAATTCAACACCGGAATCACTCGCAAATCGCGTTCGACAGACCGCACCATCTCGTCCGGTCCGCTGCCTTTGCCAAGCCGCCGGCTAAGCCACACCAGCGGGTAGGTGGCTGCCATATAGGGAGTGAGATACTCCACCAAATATCCGCACTCCTTTAGCTTCTGTTCCAACTCCTCCTTCCGGTATCGTCTGCAGTGGCAGGCGGCTTCATCGAAAGCGCTCCACAACGCCGGGTCCGCCGGAACTGTCAACAGCAACCTGCCTTGCGCGTCCAGTAGCCGCCAAAGATCGTGCAGCACCTGCCGGTCGTCGGGCAGATGCTCCAGCACGTCAAAGATCCCAATCAGGTGGAATGTCTTGCGAAACGGAGGCAGCTTCAGGTCGCCCTGCACCAGCGGGCAGGAACAGCGGCCCCGCGCGTAAGCGAGCCCTTCACGGAAGTAATCCATCCCCACCACCACGCCTTCCGGACAAGCCTTGTCTAGAAAGCGCAGCACGTTGCCATCGCCGCATCCCACTTCGAGTACTCGATAACCCGCCCCTAGTTCCGCTACAGCCTGCCCGGCCAGCAACGAAATAATTCGATTGCGCGCCCGAAACCAAAAGTGCCGGTCCTCGACCGCTACAAGCCGCGCAAAGTGGGACGGATCATAGCCGCCTGTCATGGGCCATTTCAAACGAGAGGATTGCCTCAATGACTTCGTCCTGCCCGTCCTGGGTGAGATCGTTGTAAAAGGGGAGCCGCAAGAGGCAGTCACTGACCCGCTCCGTCACTGGGCACTGCCCCGGGCTCCCGCCAAACCGGAGACCCATCGCCGACAGATGCAGCGGCAGATAGTGAAAAACGCTGAGAATCCCGCGGCGTCTCAGGTGCTCGATCAATCCCTGCCGCTCCGCGAGCGAATGCATGACCATATAGAACATGTGGTACGGCTGTTCGCAATGCGCAGGAATGTGCGGTAACTGCAGGTTATTCATCCCGGCCCACTCGCATAAGTGCGAGTAGTAGTATGTCCAGATGCGTTTTCGCACCACTGTGATATGTTCATATGTTTCGAGCTGCGCATATAGAAATGCCGCCAGAATATCGGATGGCAGGTAGCTCGAACCGACATCGACCCAAGTATACTTGTCGACTTGTCCGCGGAAGAAGCGGCTTCTATTAGTCCCCTTTTCGCGAATAATCTCCGCGCGCGCCATGTATTTGGGATCGTTGATCACCAACGCGCCTCCCTCGCCGCAGATGACATTCTTGGTCTCATGGAAGCTTTGGGCGGCCATGCAGCCGAACGTGCCCAGGTAGTCCTGTTTGTATTTTCCGAAAAGCCCATGCGCATTATCTTCAACGACCGTTATATCGTGCTTGTGTGCAATCTCAAGGATTCGATCCATTTCACAAGCGACGCCCGCATAATGCACTGGCAGGATGGCTCGCGTGCGCGGTGTAATAAGGGACTCCAGTTGTGTTTCATCTAAATTCAAAGTATCTTTGCGGATATCGGCGAACACTGGCCGGGCGCCGCGCAGCACGAAAGCGTTCACGGTGGAAACGAAGGTGAACGATGGGACGATAACGTCGTCGCCCGGACGGATATCCAGCAGAAGCGCCGCCATTTCCAGGGCGTGCGTGCAGGAGGTAGTCAGCAGTACGCGAGGGGCGCCGAGTTCCCGCTCCAGCAGTTCCGCGCATCGATGCGTGAAGGCGCCGTCGCCCGCCGCATGCCCGAGGCGGATGCATTCGGCGATATAGTGCAGTTCATTGCCGGTCAGGCCCGGTCTATTGAAGGGAATTCGATAAGCGCTCACAACTCACCAGCAATGCGAGGCGACAAACGAAGCATCCGTGTTCTATCGAATCCGTGGACGGAGTTGCGTGCGGCTGCGTTTGGCCATCACCCGCTTAGTATATCCTACGGTCGATCGGCCTGCGTATGCGGAAGCTGTGATATGATCCCGGAGTGCGGGTCTCTATTGTCATCCCGGTCTACAACTCCGAAGAAAGCCTACCGCTGCTGGTGTCCCGCATTGGCGAACTGCTGAAGCCGCAATATGAAGCGATGGAACTGCTGCTGGTTAACGACGGCAGCAGCGACCGGAGTTGGGAGGTCATCACCCGCCTGGGCGCCTCCGCGGATTGGGTACGCGGCGTGAACCTGATGCGGAATTACGGGCAGCACAATGCGCTGCTATGCGGCATCCGAGCCGCGTCTTACGAAATCATCGTAACGATGGACGACGACTTGCAGAACCCGCCCGAAGAAGTTCCGCGGCTGATCGGCAAGCTCGAAGGAGGCTGGGATGTCGTCTACGGGACGCCGGAGAGGGAGAGTCACGGCTTCTATCGCGACTTGGCCTCACGCTTCACGAAACTGGCGCTGCGCGCCGCGATGGGCATCGAAACAGCGCGCTACGTCAGTGCATTCCGGGCATTTCGGACTTACTTGCGCGATGGGTTTGCAGACTATCGCAGCCCGTACGTATCCATCGATGTGCTGTTGACCTGGGCCACCACGCGCTTCGCGGCAGTGCCCGTGCGCAACGACCCGCGCACCATCGGAACTTCGAACTACACGTTTCGCAAGCTGGCGGTTCATGCATTGAACATGATGACCGGCTTGAGCACGCTGCCGCTGCAACTGGCTAGTCTTGTCGGGTTCGCCTCGACGTTGTTCGGCATGGCGGTGCTGGTGTACGTGATCGGCCGTTACTTGATACAAGGGAATAGCGTTCCGGGCTTCCCGTTTCTGGCCTCGGTGATCGCAATGTTTTCCGGCGCACAACTGTTCGCCATCGGCATCATCGGGGAGTACCTGGCCCGTATGCACTTCCGTATGATGGAGCGTCCCAGTTACACGGTGCATTCGACGACGGCGGGCGACGCCGGGTGACCGGAATGCGACCGCCATATCGAATCGCAGCCTGCGAGCCTGGGTAATGTAATAGGGTCGAGTGAATAGGGGCGCCAGCGCGTACCGGCGATTCGGGGCACGGTGCGGAGCGGGTTCGAGGGAATGAGTTTATTTTGCCGCGAGGTTAGCAAAGAGCTAAGCTAGCGTTCCGCTCGCTGATGTAATGCAATTTGAATGCGGCCGACCGAGGTCAGTTCCCCGAGCTCCGCGCTGGAGAAGCGCACGGCAAAGCTCTCCTCGATATCCAGGATCAGCTTGAGGTGGCTGACAGAATCCCACTGCGGCACGGTGTCGGCATTGGTCGCCGGCGTAATCTGTGCCGGTTCCAGGCCGAAATTCCTCGCCACGATTTCCACTAGATGGGGGTTAAGCATGAATACTCTCATTGAACGGGCACGATTTCGATCCACTCGGGAGCCGGTGCTGTCTGCCGCGTCAGGTCTATTTCCCAGCAGGTGGCGTCCGCAGCAGGCACGGGCTGCGGAACTGATGAAAATCCCAGGTTGGCGTACAGCGATGCCGCTACCGCGTTGCGGGCCGTCGGCCGGTACTCTGCGACCAGGCGCCTGGCGCCCAAGCCGCGCAGCAACGCGTATGCATGTGCAAGAAACGCCTGTTCCAAGGTCCGGCCGATTACCCGGCAGCTCAATAGAAAGGTGTCGATGCGCCACGTGGTCGCCGCCTCTTTGCGAAGGATGAGCACACCTACGATGCCGTTGAGACCGAAGCGGTCCGCCAGTTCCAGCCAAAGGACCAACGCATCGGAGGACATCGCCAGCGCGGCGAGTTCGGCTTCCGTGTAGCGCCGCGCGGTCAGGTTGAACTGGTTGGTTTTTTGGGTCAATTGCGCAATGCGAGGCACCGTAAAGGCGTCAGCTCGGCCGATGCGCGCCACCATTTGCAGCGAGCGGTAATAATCTTCCAGGCTGCACGTTTGGGCTTCCAAAGTGCGGCGCGCCGCTTGCGCGCTGTACATGGCCGTGCGGCTGCGGTCCTCTTCGGTCAGGCGAAGTTTCGGGAAAGCCTGCACGGCAAGTCCGAGCAGGGCAAACTTGTACTCGGCGGGGTCCCCGGGCCAAGCGGGTACCAGCACTGTTGGAAGCGCGTGAGATACCAGTGCGCGTTCGGCGGGATTGTCGTCGATGAACACCAGGCTGTCGAGACCCAGGTTCAACTCTTCTGCAATGGATCGCAGATTGGTAGCCTTGTCTTCCCAGTTGATGCGAATACTGGCGAAGTGCTTTTCGCGCAACGGCATGGAAGGATGCGAGCGAATCACCGCCAGGGCGTCATCCGGATTGTTCTTGCTGCAAATCGCCAGCAGGATGCCCTTGCGGGTGAGGTTGAGCAGTTCCTGTTGGAACTCGACGAACGCCCGGCCCACGCCCTCTTCGCCGAGCTGGAGGCCTGCAATCCCATCCTCGCCGACGATGCCCCCCCACAACGTGTGGTCGAGATCCAGCACGATACACTTGCGCGTCCGGCCAAACCATGCGGCAAGGGCAGCGGCATAGCGTCCGGCCAACGCCCGCATGGCGGCGCGGCTCCAGCGGGAGCGCGCCAGGTACCACAGCCTGGCGTCGTGCCATTGCCGATAACCTACCCAGGCCATCACGGCCGCTGCGTCCACCACGATCGCCGAACGTGTCTCACGGGCAAGCCCGGCCAGGGCGCGGTTGTATGCATAGGAAAGATCGTGCAGGGAGTATCCGGAATTGTATTCCAGCCCAGTCAGCGCGGTCAGCGGTGGCAGGGCAATAGTGTTCAGCAGAAAAGCCGTCTCGGGCAAGTGAGGCCCGGCGCCCGTCACCAACTGCCGTAACTCAGCGGACCGCGCTGTGACCAGATTGTGTTTCGCGTCGTCGTCTAACGCGAACGGGTTAACCAGGCAGTCTCGGAATAGATCCTCGCCATCCAGATACAACAAAACCGCATCGGGCCGGTTGGCGAATAACTCCGACCCAGGATCAAGCAATTGTTGCCGCACCTGATCGAATCCGGCAACCCGGATGTCCGCATCGAATCCCGCCGTTCGCAGTTCTTGTTCGAGCAGGTCGGGAAAGAGCTGCACTGTGCAATTGGCCAGCAGGGCCACGCGGATCCGCCCTGAAGAATGGAACTGGGAGGCGGCAAGGGTCATGAAGCGCTCGCTACGCTGTTTCCGGAGGAAGCTTCTTTCTGACGGAGAGTGGGAGGATTCAGGTGCCGGGCGGCGGGCGAATGCCAGTGAAACACCGCCTCCGGGCCTGAGAACCGGAAGCCCAGCATGGCACAAATGTTCGCCACGCCCGTGTTGGCGCAGGAGATTTTGCCGGTTACCTGCTTCACACCCAGGCGTTGGAGTGCGCGTAGCGTGGCGAGATACAGTTCGAACCCCAGCAAGGTTTTTTGCAGGTGGACGTCAATAGCGGGGAGCGCCAGGTTGGCAACTCCATTATCGATGGTCACATGCGCGAATCCGTCCACGCAGCCCGGGCCGCTCATCACAAACACAACAGACCGCTCATCGGCGCAGGTGATCGCGTTTTCTATCCACTGATGAAACCGCAGCCCCGCCAGCGCATTGGGGAACCGCGCGTCTGCGTAGTAACGTCCAAACTGAAATGCCCGACCCGCGACCGCGGCCGCCGCCGGCGCATCCGCTAGTTGAGCCGGGCGCAGCGTAATCCGGGATTCTGGGAGGCGGCTGCGCTGCAGGCCGGGCAGCGTCAGAACAAGAGTGAAGTCGACAAAATGAAACCCCAGTTCGGGCAGCAGTGCAATCCAGTCGCGATTGATCGCGGGAACGCTGGCGACGCATACTTCCACGTCGTTGCTAGTCGCCCACCGATCCAGCGCACTGCGCACGTTCCCGGCCTGGGCCGCCACCTGCGTACAATCCCCGCAGTGGTACTCGCCCACTGGAAAGCCGAAGATCCGTCCATCCCACGGCAGCAGGCCGACGAGCCCCATCTGCGGCTCGCCCACGCAGAGCTCATCATACTGCACAGCGAAATCACCCAACGTCATTCGACATCATCGTAGCGTGGCCCGGCTGGTTAGGCAAGCCCGTGAGCTTACCAAAGTTTTTTGACTAGCCCGTACGCGCCAGCTGCGTTAGGGCTAAAATCTATCCATGGCAAGGATTCGTATCGCCGAAGCCGCCAACCACGGCTCCCCTCCGCAGGGGGATGGGGCCTCATTACCTAAGGGACAGACGCGGTTTCCGACCTGGAAAGGCGCTGCTGTCGGCTCGGTTTTGGGGCTTCTCCTGATCCTCTGCGCGCATCGATTCTTAACGTTTGTTCCCCAGCCATTCGACTCTGCAGGGACCTTACGGCCAACCCTGTACGTGTGGTTCAGCCGATTTGTCAAGCGTTATGCAAGCCCGGAACAGGCACAACAAGCCTGGGGTACATACTGTATCGTCGTCTTAGTCATTCCTGTCATCTTAGCGTTCTGGAACTACTTCAACGACCGTTCCGCCGATCCGCTATCGATTCGGCTATGCAAGGTGTTTGGTTCGCGCCCGGTGTTTTTCACGAGCATTGGCTTGTGTCTGATCGTTTGTCGCTTTCCTTTCCTATTAGCCGATGAGATAAATCCGGATGAGACTTTCTTCATAGCCGCAGCCGAGAAATTATTCAAGGACTTGGTGTTTTTTCGCGCCGTGGATTTCGCCACGAGCGGACCGCTTAACGTCTATCCCGTGATGCTGCCAGCCCTGTTCGGGGTCTCGCCGGATTATGTTTCGACCCGCCTGCTTGCCCTTATAATCATCTTCGCCAGTATCTATGTCATTTACCGCGTCCTAGCGATGCTCACGGATGATGCTACGGCGCGTATCGCGATTCTCCCAGCGGCCGGTGCATTTGCCGTGTTAAAGCGTGGCGATTTCCTGCATTACAGTTCCGAGCACGTCTCGTTCCTCTTGCTGGCCCTGGCGCTTTATATGTGCGTGAAAACCTTTCGCCGGCCGAAAGCCCACGCGTGGATGGTAGTGGGGCTTGGCCTGCTGACGGCGGCGGCGTTTCTGGCGAAAATGCAGGCAGTACCCATTGTGGGTTGTGTCGCCGCGGTAACGGTAGCGTACGCGCACGCAGGTGGGCATGCCGGACGTTGGTGGCGGCCGGCACTTCTGTTTGGAGTAGGGCTTGCGCCGTTGCTACTGGCGAATGCGATCGTATGCGCTTGGGCGGGAGTGTGGCACGACTTCCGGATGGAGTACATCGTCGCTAACTACCACTATGTGGAGTCTGCCAGCACGCTGACGCCGGAGATGCAGCGATTTGCCGACTCTGCTTCGGGGATTCCAGAGATCCGGCTGCTGGTCACCAGCTTGCTAGGCGTTCTGGCGGCATACGTTTATCAGAAACGCCGACGGGCGAGCGCCGGCAAGCAGGCAGCCTTTTTGGAAACGGCGGTAGCTGGCGGAGCCGTAGCGGTGGCTGCCAACTGGCTGTTGCTCACCGCGGGCGGGGCGGTGGTGAGCTATGCCGCGATGATATCGATGCTGATTTTGCCAGGATCTTTTCTTCTTCTGTACCGGAGGCCGGGATGGGAATTGGGGCCGGTAAAGTGGTTCGGGTTCCTGACGGCGGCGGTTCTAGCGGCGGCCGCGACGGCGGCCTACTTGCCACACCGTCAATACAGGCACTATTTTCTGTTGTTGGTGTTGCCTCTTAGTATTGCCACCGCTTGGCCGGTTGTGGCAGCCTCCGCAGGCGTGGAAGGTGCGGCTGGCAATGAGGAGGAGGACGTTGTGGAACGGCGCCATGCGCGGGCGCCCTTTTTCCTCGTGTTTGCAGCCCTGATCCTGGCTTGCCAGGTCGTCGAATTGGGTTCGCCCGACGCCGTAGCGTTCGCAGCCGTCCCTTCCAGTGTACGTGCGCCGGAAAGCGATTTGATTGAGGCCCTAACCCTCCCGCAAGGAAGGATAACGGTGTGGGGGTGGAATGGGCGGCCTTATGTGGGGGCGGGCCGAATCTCGGCACTCAAGGACTTCTTTTCGGCCCAGTTGTTCTTGGATAACCCGGAAGTTCGCCGCTACTATCGAAAGGCCTACGTGAGCGGCTTGCGACGCGGCCCCCCGGAGTTATTTATCGATGCGGTAGAGAATAGCCGCGGACCGTACGATCCGAGAAACCGCTTCGAAGTAATTCCGGAGATCGGGACGTTCATCCAGGCCAACTACGTGCACGTGCTGGACGCGTATAAGGAGCGATTCTATATCCGCCGCGATCTAGCCCGCAGCGTCGCCGGAATCGGCGATCCAAGGAAGTGCGACGCCCAGGCAATCCGGTGTTTCGAAGCGGGTGCCGGAGCAGAGATACCCGCGGATCTCCCGCCGGTCCAAATGCCGGAACACTCCCTGGTAGAGGCGACATTCACGCCCGAAGGCAAACAGGATCCCTACGCAACTGTCTTCAGCAATGAGGGCAGCATGACGGTGCACGAGGGATTTCAATTCGTGCATATGGAAAACGACCGTTACCGTTTAGGGGTCGGGTGGGGACCGGAAGGGCGTCTTTCCGAAGAGCTGGTACTGCCGCAGCGAAAACCGGCGTATCTGGCGATCGAATTCAATGGAAACGTGGTCACGGTGGTCTGCAACGGCGCTAAGCGGTTCGAAATGCGGCTTCCAAAACGCATGCTGGACTCTCCCGGCCCAATCACGATCGGTTCTTGGATGCAGCACCAACGGCTTTTCCGAGGGAATATTCAATTTTTCCAAATCCGCAGTCTGGGTCAGGAGCGGCGAACCGTTACGGCAGATGCCCGTTAGCGCTAGCTGGCTCAACCAGGAAGTTGTCGAAGCGCAGAGCGAGATTTCTGGGGTCCGGGGAGACCGGCTTTGGGGCCAAACAGGTAAACACAATCGTATGATCGCCCGGCGGCACCGTAAACGTCCGTGTGTATGCCACCCGATGATTGCCGACGGCTAGGGTGTCGCTGAAAAACGGAGACCGAATCTTGAGCGGCGCCGCTTTTTCGCAAGCGGTGGAAAGGCCGGTACTCAGAGTTACACGTTTAGGTTTGGACGATGAATTGTGAATCACCACCAGGCTATCGGGACCACACCAGCGCCATTGGTTCGGGGGCGTTCCCTCCAGGCCGTAACAACTGGGAGCCCAGTCCACGCTGATCGAGGTGTACTCGGGCTGGGTGGTAGGGTCCACCGTGCAGCCCTCTCGCGGGGTCGCCGCGCGAAGAACGAGGCCGGCGAAAGCGAAGCCGATCTCCCGCGTGTCGCCGCCGACCGGCCCGGCTTTCTCCGTATCCAGGGAGATGCGATTCAATCCGCCGGGACGAATGGCATCCGCAGGGACCACAAACACGGCCGTATCGAGCGCAGTCTTGGATAAAGTCCCCAGAACTCGTCCGTTGATGTCCAGGCGCATGGGCCGGCCGGGGAATGCGTGGCCGGTGACCGCAAGTCGGAAACACGGTGCGGACGCGGTTTCCGGCGACAGCAGAAACGAGAGCGAAGCCCGCTTCTGCACCCAAGCGAAGGATCCCTCAGTTGCATAGAAACCAGTTCTTTCGACTTCCGGCGCTTCGTGCGGACCAATATTTAGCGGCCCGGTTGTCCCCTGGGCCGGATTGTCTGTCTCGGAGAAGGCCGCGCTCCGATAGATATAGCGGCACGGGGCGGTGCAAACGGGCGCATGGCTTGCCACCCATAGCTTGTCGGCCGTCAGCATGTCCGGGCAGACGTTGTCCCTCGAAAATATGAAGCCCCAGCCTGGACTCACACAGAACGGCTTGCCAAGCCTCTTCATGGAATTTGCAATGCCTACCGCCAAAGGCCAGTCGTCATGATCGAAGACGATGGCCAGAGTACCGAACCGCGCCGATGGCGCCGCCGCGGCCGCCTGAAGGACCTCCGGTTGACCGTTGATCTCGGACCGCAGCGCGCTGCTTTCCACGACAGCGAGGATTACCAGCGCGATCAATGCCAGAACATTTAGGCGCCGCAGAGCGGACCAGTTTAGAGACGGGCGAACTGCAGCGAGCAGGAGAAACCATGCCAGTAGATGAAGAGCGTAAATGAAGTTCCCGTTAAATGCCTGGAACCCCCCGGTGACTCGCGTGCTCCAGTAGACGAACAGTATTCCACTGCCGGCCCAGATCCATGTCAGATACCGCAGAAATGGAGGACGCAGTTCCTTCGAGGTCCTTTTTCGCGTCACGGCAACGGCGCAGAGCAGCGTCAGCGTCATCCAATAGGCCTGCACATAAAATCGCGACAGGCCAAACCCCAGGAGCCCCAGAGCTCCTTTGGTCAGGGCGACATCCGGTGCGCCGATGAAAAGGACAAAGCATGCCACATAGCCGGTCGCGAGTCCCAGGTTGTTCCGTACATTGCCGAATTGGTGAAGGTAAGCCAACAAAGCGTCCAAATTGTTGGGCCGGTCCAGAATGATTTCGAGCAGCGGCGGCAAGGCAAAAACGAACACAATCGCGGCGCTCAAGGCAAACGCACGCCACTGTCTCGAAGGGAATCGGCGCAACCCGCCCTGCCGACTTACCCGCACAAGAATATATGCCAACGTGCCGCCGCCGATTACTCCCACAAAGAGAAACTGCGCAAAGTGAGCGTGAATCAGCAACATTCCCGCAAAAGCCAAGAACGGCAGGGCGCGAGTCTGGCCTGCCAGTACGGAAGCCGCGCTCACGACAAAAAGCAGGAACGGGAAAAGCAAGACGTCCGGCATCCAATTGGAAATCAGCATCGATGGCGGCCCGCTGACGTTTACCATTACGGCAACCGTTTCGGTCGCCAGCAGTGCCAGTGGAACCGGCAAATCCACGTGCCGGCGGAACAGGTATAGCGCCGCGCAGAGCAGAGATCCATTGAAAAGGATCGTGATCAGAAGCTGACCGTTGTAAGGGGCGGGCACCACGTGCAATAGGTCATAAAACAGAAACTCACCCAGCGCAAACAAGTACAAAAAGGCGGGACCAGGGTGTTGAAACTGCCAGCGGGAGTAGTGCCCGGTCAATAGCCGGAAGTGTTTTGCTTGCTGTACAAGCAGGGAGTTGGCGGCAAAATCGCCCGCCTCGACCACCGGCCGCGTAAAGATCCGGAAGTTTACCGCCAAAACCAGGAGCACGAAGATGGCGGTCAAAACCAATGGCGCCTCGTCCCGATTTCGCATAATCGTCGTTGAAAAGCATCGGGCTTTTATTGACACGTCCAATTCGTACCATTCGATACCGCCATATGGCCGGCCCCGCCGGCCGCGCAGGCCGATGCCGGGGTACAGTTGGTGCAGTACACGAAGAAGCCTGCGGCGGGCGTGCCTGGGAGAACGGCAAAGCTGTACGTCTTGGGGCGCACCTCGCCTAGAGGAACATTGAACGCAATGTTGGAGGCGCTGTCAGGGGTGGTCGTGCTGCCGTCCGAGTTTGGATGGGCAGATCCCAGGGCGTACCAGTTCGAACTCTCGAAATAGTCGGTGAAGGGAGCGTGAGCGAACGCACTTACGGCGCCAGCCGCGTTGTAGAACACCTCCTTCCACCCGTTCGAGGATGCCGTCATCGTCGGGGCCGCAGAGGCAACCGATGCCGATCCCTGGTTGAGAACGATGCCAGTCTGCAGCGGCGCCTGCGACAGAGAACCGTCCAGCGTGTTCAAACCGTACAGCACCTGGCCGGTAGCGGACGAAAAGTTTGGCGCTGTGGCTCCGTAGAATGTATTACCGGTAACGCTCAGTTCAGTCCATGCACCACTGAACGTGGCATCAGTTGCAAACGTGTTGCCCGTGATGGTGAGAATCGAACTTGCGCCCCCCGTCATGGCCATTGTGCCCCCGAACAGGTCGCCGGATAGGGTAACCCATGCCGGATTAGTCAGTGTGACGGAGGACGCGATAGTTGTTCCAACTATTGTAGCGGCCACCAATTGGGTGGCTGCGTCTAATGAGAACGTGGCGATGGAAGAATCAGCGAAGCCGCAATGCGTGACCTGAAGGCCGCCTATGGAAGGTGTGCCACTGTTACTTTGAAAATAGGCTGTCCCGAAGTTTTCAAAGCGCACGCTTGTAAATGTGAACACTCCCGCGTCCGTGTTGGAGCCCAGGAACGAGACGGCGTACGGCGTCTTGGCCCCAGTGGTGCGGGGAATGATGTTCATCCCTACGAACCTGACGTCGTTGGCCCCCCCGCTGATAATGACGGCTTGAGCCGGGTTGGGGGTTTCTGGGCCATTGACTCCAAAAGACCCGCCGTAAAAGTGTACCTCTGAGGCATAGCTGACCTTCAGATATGCGGTGCTCGCCGAGTCAAGGTAAGCGCCGTAGCTGTCGAGCCCAAGGCTTGTCGATGAGGTATCTGGATAATCAGCCCACTCATCTACGTCTGATCTAGTAACATGGATATTGTCCTGAAGGCCGTACTGGAACCACCGCCAGAACACTCCAATAGAGCCGCTTGGCACCGACCCGGCGGCGCGGCTTACCGTCAGGTCTTTTAGCACCGGGCTGCTGGCCGCCGAGGTGGCTGAGCCGAACTGCACGACAGGTGTCACCGCAAGATCAGCCGAAAGCACCGTGCTGTCCCTACCGACGCCCACGACCGAAATATTGCTGGAGTCAATAACCAGTTGTGCGTGCATGGGGGATGTTCCAGCAGGATACTGGAGCGTGCCGCCAGCAGCGCCAAGCGCGACCTGGGCCTCTTTTCCTCCTGCGGTAGCGCTTTGTATGGTCCATCCGCTAGCATGGGCGTGGCTGCAGTTGATGATTATCACACCGCTTGGCTGGCCGGAAGTGCCGGTGCCTCCCGTAATGGGACACGACTCGGGCGTACCCGTGCCACTAACATACAGGTAATGGTTCGTGTCGTCGTAATTGACGCCCAGAGGCACGGGAGCGAGCATAATAGAGTTGCCGCCAGGGGACAAACTGCCGCTGGGAGTTTGGGGCGGAAAGTTGTAGTCCGCCGTCAAAAAGATCTGGGCGTTGGCCGAGGATAGGAGCAAGGAGATCGGCGCGAGGCAAAACAGACGCCTCGCGGCGCGGCGCGGCCGGTCGCGAAAAGTGCGTGGTTCCGCGATGGTCACAAAAATCCCAAAAATGAGGCCAAGTCCTGCGACGATTATCACTTGGTCTTCCTCCTACGATTAAAGGCGCGATGTGTGCGGTCGCTCCGGCGATTGGCGGTGGTCAACCCTTCTTCAGATCCGCGTCAGCCCCGCCAAGCGTCGGCGGCTGCAGAAGGTACGCTTGAGCATAGCAGGCTTTCGGTCCAGAATTGCAGCGGCGCCGTGGCGCAGGAACCGCAGCCCAGACATCTTAACAGCGGGTGCCCGAAATCCCACCTTCAGGGAAAGACTGGCACCCTGTCAAGTCCGGTCGAAGCGGCCAGGAATGTCTGAAGCAGCCATTCTGACTGCGTTGCTGCAGCCGAAGCAGCGACCGATACGTCTCGACGGTTTTTGATGAAGGTGCTGCATCAGCGGTATGGGTACATTGCTTGAGAAGCGCTGCGTAGTATTCATGTGCGTTTTCAATGATAGACAAGGAAATCCTGGCGCTCGACCGAGAGGTTATTCGCTACGCGGAGGGGTTGTTGCATCAAGGCGCAGCGTGTGAATAGCCAGCCCAAGTTTTCGCGCATCCACGGAAAGCCCGAGGTCGGCGGGCGAGAGGGGATCGTGGTTTATGAATTCGATGCGGACCGCTCGGGAGCGGATCAGTCGGGCTGGCAGCCGCACCTGCCGTCGTATGAGGGGTTCATGGTCCGTGATCGTCCACTGGGCGGCGACGCGTCCGTTTACCAGCAGAGTGTCGTCAAAATGGCTCCGCCGCGGTGGGGTAAAGGCGTGTGCTTCGATCAAAAGTAACAGATCGCGTACAGGCGGCGCAGGCAGTTGCAGCAACAAGACGGAGTGGCCTCCGACGGTGAATGAGCCTAGGAGCCCTGGGTCGCCCCACCCTTCGCCCTCGAAGTATCGTGCATTCCCACCCGTACGGAAATCCAGCACTTCGCCGGGCGAGTAGACGGTTGGGTCGAGGCGCAGCGTGTGGATCGCCAGCCCGAGCTTTCGCGCATCCACAGAAAGCCCGAGATCAGCGGGCGAGCGGGGATCGTGGTCTATGAATTCGATGCGGATCGTTCGGGAGCGCATCAGCCGGGCTGGCAACCGCACTTGCCGTCGTATGAGGGGTTCATGGTCCGTGATCGTCCACTGAGCGGCGACGCGTCCGTTTACCAGCAGAGTATCGTCAAAATGGCTCCGCTGTGGCGGCGTAAAGGCATGTGCTTCGATTGACAGCACCAGATCGCTCACTGGCGGCTCAGGCAGCTGCAGCACCAGTTCGGAGTGGCCGCCGACCGTAAATGAGCCTCCGGGCCCTGGATCGCCCCACCCTTCGCCTTCGAAGTATCGTGCATTCCCACCCGTACGGAAATCGAGTACCTCGCCGGGCGAGTAGACGGTTGGGTCGAGCCGCAGCGTGCCGATCGCCAGCCCAAGTTTTCGCGCATCCACAGAAAGCCCGAGGTCGGCGGGCGAGCGGGGATCGTGGTTTATGAATTCGATGCGGACCGCTCGGGAGCGCATCAGCCGGGCTGGCAACCGCACTTGTCGTCGTATGAGGGGTTCACGGTCCGTAATCGTCCACTGGGCGGCGACGCTCCCGTTTACTAGCAGCGTGTCGTCAAAGCGCCTCCGCTGCGGCGGGGTGAAGGCGCGTGCTTCGATTGAGAGTACTAAATCGCTTACTGGCGGCGCAGGCAATTGCAGCACCAGTTCGGAGTGACCGCCGACCGTAAATGAGCCTTCGGGCCCTGGATTGCCCCACCCTTCGCCTTCGAAGTGTGGTGCGTTGCCATCGGTACGAAAATCGATCACTTCGCCAGGCGAATAGGCGGTGTTCAAGTCGAGGTTAGTCGGCGACCACGATCCTTTCCGCAAATCCAGCCCACAGAGCCCTTGCTCCACGTGCTTAAGCAAAGCCCATCTCTGCGCGTGATCGACATAGTAGTTGTCGAACATCATCAGGTTCCAATCCGGAGGAGACCAGCCGCTGTATCCGTTGATGGTGGGAAGGTTCGCAGCCCGCGCTACCAGCATTGCGTCAATTTGATTTGCGAACCACGGTTGCGGCAGGGCGGGTACAGTCAAGAGAAACGATGAGCACCCAACCGGCGGGTGCTTTATTCGAACCAGGATTGCGTTCTCGACCGCGCGATCGATTGCGTGTGTAGACGCGATATTAATCTGCTCCGCGACCAGCAGGGCTGTAAGGGCAGGAATAATCATACGCCCGACGCGATCGTGGCGATGTCGCAACCGCTCAAGCACAAGGCAAGCTGAGAATACCAGCAACACGTTCAGAACAATATTGAGCCGGGCCGGGACGCGAATCGCCGAGCCGCCGGGAACTGCCTTGAAGACCACCCACCACAACGACCACCGGCCCACGTGGATCGACAAAGTCCAGAGGCACAAGAAGGACGCGCTGAATACAGCTATCAACAACTCCTTCCTATGTCGACCAGAATCGGTTTCGTCCTTTCCTAACAATTTGATGAAGCATACGACTCCCCCGCCTATTGTCAGAAGCAGGATGAGCGGAGGCCAGCCCAGGTTTCTCTCGCCGGTCGCAAAGGGATGCGCCAGAATCGATTCCAATGCGCGGCCCCACAGCCAATTCCCGGGCCCAACATTAAGCAAGTCAATAGGCGCGCCGCTGTAAAGTAAGTTCTCCGCGAACGTTCGCCCCCCCGTAGTCTTCAGTGTGGGAACGTACGTAAGCAGAAACGGAACCATCGCAACGATAAAGACCAATGCAGCAATGCCGAACAGCCAACGCCTGGCAAGGGCCTCTCGATGCCAATCGGAGACCGGGGTAACGCTCCGGCTTTCGATGATTTGAACCAATGCCGCAATGGCGGCGCAGCACGCCGCAGCCAGAATCGTAAACCAACCAATATAGAAGGATGTGAGGAGAACCAGCGCTGTTAGTGTAGCGCAGAAAATAGCATACACGTAAGCGGCTCGTGTGCCGCCAGCTCCGTGCTCGCGCCATGCCGAACAGGCAAGGGCGACGATTAGCGGCGTGAAAACAACGGTTGCAAGCTGGGCGTGCCCCATGGAAACGAAGTACAGATTTGACAGCGTAAATAACACCGAGCCAATAAGGGCTACCGGACGGCTGACGCCTGCCGTCCGGAGGAACCATAGCATTGAGAAGAAACCTATCGCTTTGAAAACGACGAACGCTGTTTCGAAGGCCAGGTAATGATCGAGCCCAGCGGAACGGGCGATAGTGTAGGGCAGGCCCATCAGGAACAGCGAGTCGCTGTAACCCAGTACGCCACGCTCCGGCCAGAAGAAGTTCGGCGATGTGAAGGGAGCTTCGCCATGCATGACGGCCCGTAAGTGTTCAAGAATCGCGATGTTAAACCGGGCGTCGCCGATATCGCCAGCGATCATGTTGAATCCGGACTGCAGGAACCCACGGAAGAAAACGATCAAAGTGACTAGGCATATTAGGAGCGCGACGAAGACGAAGCGAGCGCGTCCTTCAGTAGCGCCTAGGGCCGTGTCGGGCCGCAAGCTGTGAGTCTTACTTGTGCCGCCGAGCATACGTGTAAGGAGGTTCTGCCGGACCCGGTAGCGCCGGGAAGGGAGGATCCCGTTGGGCCAAGTACAAAGATATCGCCCAGGCCATGACTGTCGAATGGGATGGCTGCGCGGCGGTCATTGGCGCTCCAAGGAGAATCCCCATGATTGTAGCGCTTCCCGATAACGCGCCGCGACGGCATCCGGACGGAAATTCTCCAACACGTATCGTCTACCGTTTGCACCTAGAACGGCGCAAAGGGCCCCGTCATCAGCGAGGCGGCACAGGATTTCGCGAAACTCCTCGTACCCGGAAAAATACAGTCCGCCGTTGCTTTGGATACAGAAATCGGTAGTAACGCCGCACTCTGCGTTGACAATCGCTGGACGGCCCGCCAGCCAGCTCTCCATGGTGACGATGGAAAAGCTTTCCATGCGGCTCGGAACGCACAACGCGATCGCGGCAGCATACGCGTCGTACTTGTCCTGCGCCGGCAGGAAGCCGAGTTGGACGATGCGCGACGTATAGCCAGCCGGGATCTGCAGGTCGCCGCCACCGATGAAAACCAGCTTCTGCGTACGCCCGGTTTCATCGCCGTAGCGGCAAAAGTAGTCGAGCAGCAAATCGCTTCCTTTACCCTTTTCGGTCCGCCCGGCATAAAGAAAGAAATCCGCCAGGCCATATTTGGCGCGGAAGCGGTCCGGATCCGCACGCCAGTCGCAGTCGACCGGGACGCCCGCAATGACGGCCCGACCCGGACTCACACTATAGAGCCTCTCGGCAAGCCGCTTCTCGTGACCGGAGTTATAGATCAAGCCTCTCACAGATTCGCACATCCGGCGGACGATACGCATACGCGCATACGCCTCATCGTGGAGGCAGGGGACCAGTACGGAACGCTCCGGACAAACGCGGCTTCCCCAATACGTGGTACCGAACATGTAGGGAAGGAACAGAAATACATAATCATCTTGGTGACTGGCGATGAATCGATAGAGGTCCGGGCTGTTAATCATCTCTGCCATAAATACGTCCTCATCGCCGCCGGTCAACGGCTGGTTATGCATCAATTTGCCGTTGACCCGATCGAAACTGGCCGTATCGCGTTGCCGTACGCGAAATCTACGCACGGGAACACCGCATTCCAACGCAGTGCCCGGGGTATGAAAGTCTCGATTCCAATCCGATTGAAACTGTTTCACGCATGTTGTGAGGACTTCGGCCGCCACACCGGCCCGGAGGAGAGCCTTTATGGTATCCCGGCATAACGATTCGGCTCCGCCCGGGATGTTCTCGCCGTACCACGGGATCACGAATCCGACCTTGATAGCCATCCGCGCTAAAACACCGACGGAATCCGATTTTCGGAGCTTGGCTGCGCCGATGCGATCGAAGACAGAACTCCCATTACGCGCCTATCCACTTCCTCCCACGAGTAGTTCTTTCTGACGAACGCCTCTCCCTGTATTCCCAGGGCGCGAACCAGAGCATCGTCGTTCAGCAGGCAATTCATGGCTTCGCGGAATTCCTCGTAATTGGCATACCACAATCCGCCGTTGCTGCGGATGCACTGACCGCGCAACACCGCGCAATCGCCATTGGCCAAGAGAGGTTTTCCGAGCAGCCAGGATTCCAGAGCCGCGATACACAGACTCTCGTAAGGCGAGGGTGCGACCATGAATTGGCAGTGGCGAATCGCGCTATATTTCGTGGCTTCCGGGACGAAGCCGCTCATGACGACTTGCGGATGGCCGGGAACGGGCATGACTGCCTTCCCCACCATGAGCAGTTTCAAATCCGCGCTGGGGGATTCGGCTAGATAACGCACAAAAAACTCCATCAAGGTCCCGCATCCCTTGGATTCGTCAATCCGTCCGACGTACAGGATAAACCGGGAGTTCCCCAACCGCTCGCGCAAGGCCTCCCATTGAGGATCCGGGAAAGCATCGGGTATCGGACTGACGCCGGAGCCTATCACGTCTCCTTTAAGGTCGATGTCAAAGAATCGCCTCCTTAAGAATGCAAGCTCCTCGGGAGAGAGGCACATCAGGTAGCGGGCTTGCCGAAATACGTTACCAAAGCTTTCGAGATAAATCGGCAGCTCGTCATGAGCGGTCGGAATCAGAACCGCGCGGTCCGAAACAAGAGGCAATCCAAAATAGGTCGTTGCATAGAGGTACGTTTGGAACAAGAAGACATCATAATCGGCACGATGGCGTTCCAGGTAGGCGAGCAGCGATGTCGAGTATGGTCCTTGCAACCTCATCCAGCGTAGCTCGTCTTCTTCGGTGTGGGGTTTCAGAAAAACGGCTTGCGATGCCTCGTCAAATTGCGTCGGGGTGCGCGGCTGGTCCACTCCAAATCGCCGCACGCACACGCCGTTGATATTCTCAGTGCCTTCGGGATATTCGTCTTTCCACGTCACGTAATCAATCGCACGCGTCGTGAGCACGTCGACGTCGTTACCGCGGGCCAGGCGCTCGGCGAGTCCCCGGCAGTGAGTTTCCGACCCGCCGTTCACCTCGACGCCGTAGCGTTGGACCACATATGCGATGCGGAGGCGGTTCATGTACTCCGGGTTCCCTCATCCAAACTGGTTATGATATCAAATAGCTGTTTTTGCAGCACGCCCGGGCTGAACACCTGTTGGTAGCGCTTGCGGCCCAAGTCTCCGAACCGGGTTGCCAGATTGGTGTCGTTCACCAGCTCTGCAATATAGGATGCGCACTGCAGCTCGTCCCAATGTTCCAGGACGAAACCGCAGCCGCCTATCGTCTCGGGAACGGCGGTCTTGCCCCAGGCAACAATGGGAACGCGGAAGTACATAGCTTCCACTAGCGGAACACAGAAGCCCTCGTGCTCGCTGGTACACAGAAATATGTCCGCGGCAACATACAGGCTTTTGAGCTGGCTCCCGGTGACGGAACCGGTAAAGACGACCTGGCTCGCGACGCCGAGACTAGCGGCGAGCTGCCGCAAGTCGTCGACATAGTTCCGCAGGCGGTCGTCTATCCCGCCGGAGAAAATCAGTTGGGAGCGGGTATTGAAGTGGCGGCAATATACGGCAAACGCCCGAATGGCTCGCGCATGTCCCTTGTTGGGCTTAACGCCGCCCACAAACACTATATTGACCGTCTCGCCGGAATATCGTTGGATGGTTGGAATATCGAAAGGCTCATGTCCCAATTCTTCGGTCAAATGCAGCGGGGCTAGCACGCGGCAGTTTTCCGGGGGCACGCCCAGTGCAATCAGATCGTCGCAATTGAAAGTAGAGTCGCCGAGAACGAGCATGTTCCGGAGGTGCGCGATCCGTTCGGTCCCTTCCTGGCCTGCCGCACAGGCCTGCTGGTATGGAATCGAATAGCCCGCGAAGAATTGCGGCGGAGTAACGTTGTGGTGCCGAAGGACAATTCGATTGTTTGTGTTGAAAAGAATATCCTGGCCCGATCCCCAGCCCATAGAGTGATGGTAGATCAGTATGTCCTCGGACGATTGCCAGTAGTCCGCCGGCGCCGTGGAGACCGGCTTCGCGATCGGGGTACACTGCGGATGGATGCCTTCGGCAAAAACAGTCACTGAATAACCATGGCATAGCAATGCGTCGCGCATTTGGGAGACGTCGTTCCCGATCGCGTCGTACGGCACAAGGCTGGGCGTGAGTATGTGAACGCGCGGAAGTCGATTCACAATCAAACGCGTCGCCCGATCACGGCGTAATCCTGCGGCCCGTAGAAGTATGCATTGAACCTCCGCGCCAGTTCCATGCCGCCGTCCGGGACGTTGAACGATTCGGGGTAGGGATGCAGTTGCAGGATCTCAACGTCACAGAGGCCGCGCGCTTCCAGCAAGAACTGTGCAGTAAGGCAAGGGATGGGATGGCGGTGCGTGGGATCGATGTAGAAGTTGTGGGACCCAACCAGCACGTTTTGTGGATTGGGTGTTTCGAAAATCGCCAGGCCGCCGGGTTTCAGCACGCGCACGGTCTCATCGATCAATTTGATTAAGACATCCAGCGGGAGATGTTCGATAATGTGAAACCCGGTTACCGCACCAAGCCGGCTATCGGGTAAGCTGCGAAGGTGCTGAAGAGCATCCTCCTCGGTCACGCGCAAGCCTTTTTCCATGCACTGTGCGATGAAGATACGGTTCGTATCGACGCCGTACGCATCCAAATTGGCTTCGGCAAGGATTTCGAGCCATTCGCCGCGGCCGCAGCCGAGATCTAATATCGGCATCCGCTGGTCGCCGATCCGATTCTTTTCGAGCAAGGGAAGATAGAATCGCAGGCGATCTTGAATCTCCGTCCGGATGCCACGAAAGCGATCTTCGAGGGCCATGTAGAACCCGTCAAGCACATGGCTGTCTTCGTCGGAAAGTACGACGGGCTGAGCTTCAGCGGAAGTGGCGGCGGCCTTTTTGCGCACGTCTTCCAGTAGAATCGAGATCCGGGCGTGCTGATGGGAATTCTCCGCCCGCAATTGCTGGATGGCGATATCCACCTGGCGGGATTTTTCGGACGTTGAAACGCCCAGGGCTTCGCGTGCGCCGGTCTGCTCGGCCAAGTCGGACGACAACTGCTCACGTGCCGCCGTCTCAGCCTCCAAACGTTGGCCCAGGTGTTCACGTGCCGCGGTCTCGGCCTCCAAAGCGTGCGCCAGCTTCTCGAAACGGTCCTCGACTTCCATTGAAAACCGCCAATTTTGTTGGGTGGCAGCCGCTACACTTTTGAGCGCAGCCACTTGCTGGTCGAAGCCCGCCGCTACACCCGCCTGAAAATCGCGGATCCCGGCCGTGTACCAAAAAAGCATCCTGCGAAGGGCTTTGACCAGCAGAGAGCCAAGTCTTCCGCGGAACGTCGGTGGCTGCGGTGGCAACTCTCCGACAAGCAACTTGTTTAAATGCAGCGAACGCACCGTCGTTTCCAGTGAGTTCATGTCCGGCAACTGCGGATTTGGGGAAAAGTCGGGTTCAGCCGGCAGCCGCGGCGGAGCCGAGCGTTGCCGGATGCGTTCCCTGATTTCCTGCATGATGGTCTGGACGTTTGTATCGTTAGCCATAGAGCTGTTCACGAGGCTGTTTGCTGAACGTTGACCCTTATCCTGCATCCGTTGGCGCTATTGCGTTCGTCGAACCACGCCACCCACTCTTGAACGAGGCTGAAGGCGATGTCGTACGAACCCGAAATTGAGGGCGTTGGAAGGCGGACGTCCCACTTCAGCTTTCCGCCGGGCGCGAGTGCTTGCGGCAACTGGAACCGTAAATAGTCCACTTGGGGATCCGCGGTCCGCGCGTCTAACCCTAACCAGCGGTAGCCGAGGTGAATGGGATGAGGCGGGGCCGTCAGGAGCGTTACCGGCCCGCAATTTGTAACTTCGACTTCCACTGCAAGTCCGGCGCCTGTAAGTACTTCCCCCGCCGCCCTCACGGTCATTACGCATCGGCAGTCATCGGGTAACATCGCGTCCATCGGCGTGAAACCCCATTGCGAGTGAATACTTCCAACAGCGCGGAACATTTCCTCGCGATCTTGCCCGGACACGCGCGTCGCGTTTGTGCGAAATCCGCGGTGCAATCCACGCAGGAACTTTCGCGGCGCCAGGCTCAGGGTGAACAATTCTATGCAGGGCAGCTTGATCCGGGCGAGGGGTGTCCAGTTCTTGCGGTCAAGAACGGCAATTATTGCGTGGGTTGGAGGACCCGTGGAATGACGTTCCCCGCTGACCCCAACAAAAATGTATTTCTCTGAAACAGCCAGTCCCCGCGCCCACCCGCCCATATTGACCTTCCGTACTATGGAACCGGATTCGTCGATGAACAGGAGGTCGCCTGGGCGGGAGTTGCAAACCAGCCATCCGCCATCAATATGCAGGGGGTCGTGGGGACAGCACAAGCCACTAACGACGTCGGTTTGGCTCTCCACGTCAAAGATTATTCCAACCGGGGCGTGCATATCGTGGCTCCATCCATAATTTTCGCCAAAGCGTCCAAACGCCGAAGCGTAGAGCTTTCCCCCGTGTACGTGAACACCGTTCACATGCCAGGCGTCGTCGGTGCCGGGAGCAGTCCAGGCGCGCTTCACTACACCATCGAGACCCAGCCAAAATATGGTGTTGACAGCGGGGCACGGGGTCACCAGGTGTTCCCCATCATAGATTAAGGCATGTGGATCGTCCAGACAATCGATCCGGTGATAATCGATCACGCCCAGCTCATCGTACACGAGGAGTTCCCCTGTAGCCGGGAACTTTGGACGCGCACGTGTGCAGAGCACACGGTACAGACGGTCGCCGGCGTTCACGATTCCGCTGGAATACAGAGAATCGATTTTCTCGACGGTGTCGCCTTCGATTGCAAGAAGCCAACCTGCGGATTCAGGACCCTCGCCAGCAGCCAGAAGAATGTCCCCGTCAAGAGAGAGACTGCAGCTCAGACGTTCAAACTCCACTCGCTTTATTCCTCCCCATCGTTAGGGGCTGCCCAATGGCTTCGGTATCCTCTAATGGTCGTCGTGGAAACGTACGGGGAAACCCACCCGCATCCCCAAAATTAACAGCACTTCCCATTGGTGTGGCATCCTGCGAGATCGGAGCGGGGCCTCTAGCCCCGGCGACAATGAAGCGGCGGCGCCGAATGACGCACGAACTCTGACACGATTTTGCGAAGATTATTATAACCCAACCGCATGTGCACGCAAGGGGTTGAAGCAATTTGGTAGTATGCTATACGAGCAAGACGTGGCAATGGAGGCCATCTGCCCGATCAGGCTGGAACTCGTTCGGACGTGGCGAACGGCAGCAATCGGGCCGCGAACCGATTCTGAGGGCAGCGAAATGGCGTATCGGTTCCCGCACCAAAGCCTTGCGGATGCCAAGACCGGCGAAAAATAACAAGCAGGGACGAAAGTTTGCCGTTCGCGGAAGTGGCCCCAGCGGCGGCGCCTGCGAAGGTGAAATTTGTTCGTGAGACGATTTTTTCCCTATGCTTCAAGAGATTCTTCATCTCGCATCGGCCGCGACGTATGATTTCCGAGTGACAGCTTGCCCACAGGATCCTCTAAAGCGCAACTTTGCCGAATGGGTTCCGTACTATCGGCTAAAGTGGGCGATCAGCCGCGTGCTTCAACCCCGCCGCATTCTCGAGATTGGTGTCCGATTCGGCTACTCCGCCGCCGCATTCCTCGATGCCAGCCCTGGTGCAACATATTTGGGAATCGATAACGATTCAGAAACGTATGGCGGACACAAAGGCGCCGTCCAATGGGCTCGCCGGATTACCGGCGGCGCGGCCGCCGAGTATCTGATCGCCGATTCTCAGCAGATGGTGGAGTTTCCTGGAGGCGCATACGATCTCGTTCACATCGATGGACAACAGGACGGCGTGGGATCCATCCAGGATCTGCGGAAGGCGCTGGGGCGGGCAAAATACATACTCGTCGACGGCTTTTTCTGGACCCGCGAGAATTTCCTGCATGTTTCCGAGTTTCTATACCGCTATCGCGATCTCCTGCAGAGCGTCGTCGTTATTCCCGGTTACGCGGGGGAGTTGCTGATTACTCCCTTGCGGGTACAATCGCCAAACGGGCCGGTTGCGAGCAGCGCCGCACTGAGGCACACGTATACGGAAAGCTATTACTTACAGGACTGCGGCGGATTCGACTCGTATAAGAACGACAAAGGTCTTCATTTGTCTGACTGGCGCCTTCGATCCGTAGCAGATCTGGCTGATCTCGCGCCAGTAGGGCGCGCTCTCGATTTAGGCTGTGGGCGAGGAGAAATTAGCGTTCATCTGGCCAGAATCGGTCATGAGGTATTGGCCATCGATTATTCGGATAGCGCCATCGCACTGGCGCGGGCCGCGGCCGCGGAAAACGCCGATCAACCGGCGAAGATCGCTTTTCACTGTGGCGATGTGAATGAAGCGCCTTTTTCGGGCCGATACGACGTCGCTGTGGCATCGGACCTGGTGGAGCATATGTCGCCTGGCGAACTGGACCGGCTGTACTCTCGAGTAGCATCGCATTTGTCGCCCCAGGGCGTGTTTGTAGTTCATACCTTCCCCAATCTCTGGTATTACACATACGAATACAAACGACGGTTGCGGGAAGCCAGGAAGCTTCAGGCGTATCTGCCTATCGAACCCAGGAGCCGGTACGAAGAGTTGATGCATATCAATGAGCAATCTCCAAGGGTACTGAGGCGCCAACTCCAAACGTACTTCGGGCACGTGTTGTTGTGGTTCGCAGCCCACAGCCTTGAGAATCGGTTCGAAAATCTGGAGAGGCGGTTCAGCGTAGCGGAAATGCGCTCGGCGGGCGACCTGTTTGCGGTGGCCTCGCATTCGCCGATCGATAGAAGAGCATTGCTGGATGGCCTCGCGATGCGTCCCATTTCCGCCCTCAAGGAGGTTAGCCTTGTCGTACGACAGAAACCCGCGAGTGTTCCGGCTGGATCTCGGTTTCGCGTTCAGGTGCGACTGCTGAATCAAAGCGGGGGCGAGTTGAAGAGCCAGCCTCCGAATCCCATTCACCTCTCTTATCATTGCTATTCGTTGAATGGGGAATTGATTGTATTCGACGGGCTCCGGACACGCATTCCAGTCGCCAAGCCGGGCCTCGCAGTGAACATTAGCATGGATCTCGAAGCCCCTGCCGCGCAGGGCCGCTGCCGTTTTCGGCTGACTCTTGTACAGGAAGGGGTTCGGTGGTTCGACGAGATCCCGGAGGGACCGTTCGAAGACTGTTGGATTGAAGTGGTGGAATTGGGGGTCTAAGCCGGCGCAGTGGCAAAAGGGGGCATGGCTGCCGCGAGCCGGCACCCTTCGAGAAGTTCTCCGTCGACGGTGCACAAGTCCCCGATTTCCTGCGCGTTAACGGGAATTCGGGCGAGCTCTTTAAATGTACGCCGGCAGAGAACCGCGATACTGGCGTTTTTGTCCCGCCGGAGCGGATCGTGCCGCGCAGCGCTTATGCCGACGAAAATTGAATCGGCGGTCTCGGCAATCCCGCGGGTCCATCCGCCGAGATCGACGTCGGCTATCGTTTTTTTTGAAGCAGGCTCAATCACCAATAACTTATGCTGGGACGAACTGCAGACCACCCAATTTCCATCGATTAGACGCGGGTGGTGGGGGGCCGAGATATTCGCCAGCACGTCCTCACCGGTTGCCAAGTCGAAAACAATCCCGGATCCGTCAGTACGGTGATCGTTCCATCCCCGCTCGTGAGGAAACCTTCCAAACGCCGAAACGTATATGGTCTTTCCTTGGACGAACGCCCCGTTCATGTGCCAGGCGTCACCGTGGCCGGGAGCGATCCATTGATCGACGATTTCCAGCGCTGAATTCAATGTAAGGATGCTGTTGGTGCTGGTGGAGACGATTACATAGCCATCTCCGTACACAGCGACGTGATGCGCATCACCATGACCTCGCAGGCGGCGGTACGCCAGCAAGCCGGTCCGGTCGTAAACCAAAAGGCCAACGTCTCCTCCCGGCTGAGACCAGGATAGACGCACAAATTCCCCAGGGCGCGTCGTTCCACTGGAGGAATTCATCGCATCAATCCGTTGCATGCCGGATCCGTCGAAAACATAGAGCCCTCCGGTGCCCTCCAGATCGGCACAGAACGCGGCTAGAGCCTGAGTCCCCTGCATTTCCTCACCATGCTGTTCATTTCACCGGCGACGCGGGTGTCCAAAACCACGCCGACGGCACCATCGAAAAGTAACACCAAATCACCACACTTCGGTAGCCGCCGCCGCGCAGATGATGGACGCTGCGGGTAGGACTCCGTTGCCGCGATGCGGCTGGCGGAAAGGGAAGTTCTTGTTGGTCTGGCTGTCGCGTATAATGGTGAATTCGGTTTGCCGAAAGGCGGTCGAAACTCGGGTAAATTGCCCTGTCGCGTACCGGGCGGGCTGGCACTCCAATAACTTAAATGGGTAAACGTGCGTTGATTACTGGAATTACCGGGCAAGACGGGTCTTATCTTGCCGAGCTCCTTCTTTCAAAGGGCTACGAAGTCCACGGCGCCATCCGGCGGGTCGCCCTCGAGGATCCCGAGCATCGGCTAGTACGCTTGAACGCCGTCCGCGGCGACGTGACGCTGCATGCCGCTTCGCTCGAAAGCTTCGCGAGCGTATATCAAGTGGTCGCCAAGGTGGCGCCCGACGAATGCTACCATCTCGCCGCGCAGAGCTTCGTCAGCTATTCGTTCGACGACGAGTTTTCGACTCTGAACACGAACATCAACGGCACGCATTTTCTGCTCTCTGCGGTCAGGGACTTGGCTCCGAAGTGCCGGTTTTATTTCGCCGGATCGAGCGAAATGTTTGGCAAAGCCGAGGAGTTGCCGCAAACCGAGCGAACACGCTTTCACCCGCGCTCAAGCTATGGCATCAGTAAGGTTTGCGGGTTCGAATTGACGCGGAACTATCGTGAGGCGTACGGGCTGCATGCCAGCAGCGGAATACTATTCAATCATGAGTCCCCACGGCGCGGTTTCGAATTCGTCACGCGAAAAATCACGTCCGGCGTCGCCCGCATCCTGGCCGGGCAGAGCCGTAACGTACAGTTAGGGAATCTGGAAGCAAAGCGGGACTGGGGACATGCGCGGGAATACGTAAAGGCCATGTGGCTGATGTTGCAAGAGCCCGATCCGGACGACTATGTGATCGCGACGGGCGAGACCCACTCCGTACGGGAGTTCGTGGAACTCGCTTTTTCTCACGCCGGCCTGGATTACAGAGACTATGTCGCGACCGATCCGACGCTCTTCCGTCCGGCGGAGGTAAACCTGCTGCTCGGCGATTACACCAAGGCCCGGACGAGATTGGGATGGACGCCGTGCACCACCTTTGAAGCCTTGGTCCGCGAAATGGTCGAGGCGGATTGCCGAACGCTTGGAGTAGAGCGGGATTTCTTGCGAAGCGATGCCGGGCAGCGCGCGTAAGGCGGCGGCGCGCGAATGGGTAACGAAACTCTACAACGGATTCGAGAAGAAATGGAGCGGGCGTACGGCCCTGCGGAAGCAAACGACCACTTTGAGCGGGGAGCGGACCACTCGCCCTCGCTTGAAACCACAGCGCTGCGATCCGTGTTAGCAGCGCTGCACGCCAGTTATGCTCTGGTTGGCCAGTTGCCGCCGGAGCCGCCGACCTTTCGTGGCCGTGTTGGCGCCCGTCTGGTCAAGCTCGTACAGCGGATGCTTTTTTGGTACACACCGCAGATCGTACATTTCCAGTATTCCGCGCTCCGCGCGTTTGAAGAGCAAGCAAGCATTTTGCGGCGCGCCGAAGGCCGTATCCGCGAGCTGGAAGTCGAAGTTGACGCGCAGCGCGCGAAGAACGAGAATCTATGCCGGGCGTGGGAAGATCTGAAGGTCGCCATGGCCGCCAATGTGGAGAGGCGCGAAGGATAACTGTTGGACGGGTGCGGCGAAGCTTGTGGGCGCTGGAGGATTGCGCCATAGCCGGTTTGAAAGTTCTGGCCCGAGGTTGCAAGAGGCCGTGGATTGCGAATATTGATTGTCACAGTGCGGGTTCCGTTTGTGCGCGGCGGCGCCGAAGTACTCGCCGAGGACTTGTGCCGAGTGCTGATCGAAGCCGGCCATCAGGCTGAAATCGTCGCCATACCTTTCAAGTCGTATCCCCCGGAGCGTATCTTGGACCAGTTGCTTGCGTGCCGGCTCCTGGACCTAAGCGAGACCGGCGGCGCGCCCGTCGATCGCCTGATCGGTCTAAAGTTTCCCGCTTACTTGATACCGCATCCACGCAAGGTAATCTGGATGCTCCACCAACATCGCCAGGCGTATGATCTGTGGCAACATCCGCTCAACGACTTGCACACTTATGCCAATGGCCTTGACGTGCGGTCCGCGATTCATGCAGCGGATATGAAGCTTCTGCCGCAGAGTCGCGGGATCTTCACGATTTCGCGTAATGTCGCACTCCGCCTGAAGGCTTATTGCGGGCTAGATGCCACGCCGCTTTACCCTCCCCCGCGGGATGGCGGCCGCTTCCATACTCGCCCAGCGGAGGACTTCCTGTATTTCCCCAGCCGGATCAACCGGCTCAAGAGGCAGGATCTGGCGCTGAGGGCGCTGGCCCTCACACGCTCCCGGGTGCGGATATGCTTCTCCGGTCCGGCCGACGATCGCGGTTTTGAGCGGGAGTGCGCGGATTTGTCACGCAAAGAAGCCCTCCAAAACCGCGTGCAGTGGTTGGGTGCGGTATCCGAAGAGGAGAAGCGCGATCTATACGCCCGCTGCCTGGGGGTTCTCTTTCCGCCGCTGGACGAAGATTACGGCTATATCACGCTGGAGGCCCTGCTAGCCCGTAAGGCCGTCATCACGTGCGCCGATTCGGGCGGTCCGCTGGAATTCGTCGTGCATCGCGAGACCGGCATTATTGCGGAGCCGACGCCCCAATCGTTGGCCACCGCCATGGACGATCTTTGGGACGATCGCGATCGGGCCAAGCAGTGGGGCGATGCCGGCCGGCAGCGCTATAGCGACCTGCGGATCGACTGGGGCAACGTCATAGAGAATCTCCTGCAATGAAGATCTTGGTCGCTACCTCGGGTGTGCCCTTCATTCGCGGCGCTGCCGAAATCCTTGCCGGCAGTCTTCTGGAAGAGCTCTCCGAGGCGGGCCATGAAGCCGAATTGACAGTTATTCCATTTAAAGACTACCCGCCCAACCGTATCCCGGATCAGATTCTCGCCTGCCGGCTGCTGGATCTCACGGAAAGCTGCGGCATTCGAATCGACCGGGTTATCGGGCTCAATTTTCCCGCCTACCTGATTCCGCACCCCCATAAAGTCATCTGGCTGCAGCACCAGCATCGTTCGGCTTACGACTTGTGGGACCAGCCGGCGGCAGGCGGCCTCGTGCATTCCCCCGACGGTCCCGTAATTCGGGAAACGATTCGCCGGGCGGATCGCGAACTGATCCCGGAAGCCGAGGCGATCTACACGCAATCGCTAAAAGTGTCGGACCGGCTGCTCCGGTATTGTGGAATCGCTGCGGCCCCGTTGTACTATCCTCCGGCGAACGCTCTTCTGTTCTACAAAAGCCCCCCTGCCGACTACTTCTTTTTCCCGAGCCCTATCAACGCTGCAAATCGGCAGTGGCTGGCAATCCAGGCCTTAGCCCAATGCCGGGAGCGCGTGCGCATCCGCTTTGCCGGGGAACCCGGCAGCCGCACCCAGCAAGCCGAATGCGTCCACGCCGCCCGGAAACTCAAGTTGAACGATCGGATTGAGTGGCTCGGCGGAGTATCCGAGGATCGAAAGCGCGATTTGTACGCGCACTGCCTGGGCGTCGTCTTTCCTCCCGCGGACGAAGATTACGGATGCGTGACGCTGGAGGCTATGTTGTCTTCAAAGCCGGTAATCACCTGTTCGGATTCCGGCGGCCCCCTGGAATTTGTCTTGGACCGGCAGACGGGATTAGTGGCCCAACCCACTTCCGAATCGTTGGCGCAAGCCATGGATATGTTGTGGGCCGATCGGGGCTGCGGCGCCGCCATGGGCGAAGCCGGCCGCGCGCGTTATCGGGACCTGCATATTTCCTGGGCGAACGTGGTGGAGAAACTGTTGTGTTAAAGATCAATTGGTTCTCACCCCTTTTGCCGGCGCGGAGCGGCGTTGCGCATTATGCCATGCAGGTCCTGCCGGTGCTCGCCAGAAGCCATGATGTGGTTTTATGGACGGACCAGGATCAGGTGTCGCCGGAAGTGCATGCAATTGCGCGCGTGGCGCGCTACGATCCAGCGGCTCCTCCCTGGCGCGAGATCAACAACGGCACGATTTCCATCTATCATCTGGGAAATCACCCGGATCTTCACGCCGGCGTCTGGCGGGTCAGCACACAACAGCCGGGTATTGTGGTGTTGCACGATCTTTGCCTGCACGATTTCTTCTTTGCGCTTTCAGTCCGCCAGGGGAAGGAGCGCGCCGCCTACCGGAATGCCATGGAGCGCTGGTATGGCCAGGAGGGCCGCGAGAGCGCCGAGGCGTTCTGTGCAGGCGGAGTCAGCGTCCAAACCATGCAACAGAACTTCCCGCTGACACGAGAAGCCACGCGTAACTCGCTTGGAGCTATTACGCACTGTGGCCGGGCCCTCGAAGATCTCCATGAAACGCCCGCCTGTCCCACGGCCACTCTGAACTTGCCGTATGCGGCTGCCGGCGAGTCGCCGTACCGCGCGTGGCTGGCGGTGCGCGATGGCGTGCCGCGCCCCCCCTATCGGCTCGTGGTCTTCGGCTATCTTAACCGGAACCGGCGTATGGGGGCCGTGCTTGAAGCGCTGGCGGGGATCGGCGAGCGGGAGCAGTTCCGTCTGGATATATGCGGGCAGCTCTGGGACGAGAGCCACATCCGGACGGAGATCGAACGCCTCGGATTGGGCTCTATAGTAAGCCTGCATGGCTTTCTTTCCGGCGAACAGGCGGAGCAGAAGCTCGGCACCGCTAATTTGGCGATCAATCTCCGATACCCTTCCATGGGAGAGGCGTCGCTCAGCCAATTGCAATTCTGGGACTATGGCCTGCCCACCCTGGTGACCCGCACAGGTTGGTACGCCTCGTTGCCGGAGGACGCCACTGCATTTGTCCGGCCCGAATCCGAAGTCGCGGACATCCAGGCACATTTACGCGCCTTTTTGGCCGATCCCGGCGCCTTTCGCGTCTTGGGGGAATGCGGCCGGCGGTCGCTAAAGAACCACGATCCGGAAAGCTATGTGGATGCCATGACGCGCTTTGCCGCGGAGGCATTGGGGCTTTCGCCGCGCGTTTCCGCGCTAGCCCTCGCGCGAAGAGTCGGGGGCGATTTAACGGAGTGGCTGCCAGCCGCCGGGAGCCCGTACCTGTTGGAGCGCGCCAGTAAAGAGATTTACACGGCTTTTGAGGGACGCCGGCACTAGTGATGGCGGGGAATTAATTTTGCGCTAAGCCAAGGCGCCGCGAGCCCGCAGACTGTTTCGTTGGCTGAACAGGAAGCGGTATTCTAAAATCATGCGCATCCTGGTCGAGGAATTAGAGCGGCCGGTGGCCATCCAGTGGGAACCCCGGATGACCGACGACGAGTACTTCCAATTTTGCGCGAACAACTCGAAACTACGCGTGGAGCGCACCCCGGAGGGAGACATCGTCATTATGCCGCCGGCGGGTTTTGAGAGTGGCCACCGGAATAGCGAATTGATCCGGCAACTGGGTAACTGGGCTATAAACGACGGACGTGGCTTGGCATGCGATTCCAATACCGAATATATCCTGCCTAGTGGCGCCGCCTACGCTCCGGACGCCTCGTGGGTTCTCCAGTCGCGGTTGGACAAGTTCACCCGTGACGAGAAGCGTAAATTTCTGCGGCTGTGCCCGGACTTCGTGATCGAGTTGATGTCTCTTTCAGACCGCCTGTCCAAGGCGAAGGCCAAGATGCGGGAATGGATGGAAAACGGCGCGCAATTGGGATGGCTGCTGGACCCTGATCGCCGCACCGTACATATCTATCGCCCGGACCGGGAGCCTGAGCGGCTCGTCAACCCTGAGCGGCTCGCGGGCGAGGGCCCCGTGGCCGGATTCGTTCTGACGCTCGCCGGCATCTGGGCCGAACTATAGCGCGTGGGCGAAGGCAGCGCCTAATTCTCGCGCAGTCGGTGCGAGAAACTGGACGCCATGCGGCGCGGAAACTTTGGATTCCACCGGGGTAGAATAAAGGACGAATGACCTCTGCACTTCCCCTCGCTCGCCTGGTGCCCATCGTCGCGCACGCGGTAGCCGTATTCGGCGATGAGCAGAAGGCCACCCACTGGCTGACGACTCCCCTCGCCCTGTTCGATAATCAACCCCCCATGGAGCTGTTAGCCACTAGCGAGGGCATCGAGCGCGTCGAGCGGACGCTCACCCGCATCGAACACAACATTCCTTCCTGATGCCCGTCTTGAGCGGCAGTCGCGTTTACCGCGTATGCCGGGCGCGTTATGCGCGTCTCGACGGCGCCGGGGCGCTGCTCGTCGGCGGCCGCTGGAATTCGTCCGGGCGCGCTGTCGTCTATATGGCGGAGAGCATCGCCTTGGCCGTCCTTGAGAATCTGGTGCACATGGCCAGACAAGACTTCCCGCGCGGCTACGTTTGTGTGGCCGCTGTGCTCCCCGACGGAATTAGCATGCTCCACGAGAAGGATTTACGCAAGAACGCGGCGCTCGAAGACTTGAGCACCCAACAGTTGGGCGACTGGTGGCTCGATTCCCGAACGAGTGCCGTCCTCCAGGTGCCGTCGTTCGTGATCGTGGGGGAGCATAACTTCCTGCTCAATCCAGCCCACTCGGAATTTGCGCGGATTCAGGTCGAACCACCGGCGATCTTCCATTTTGATGTACGGCTCTTTGGGGGATCGTAGTACCCGCCGCCAGCCGGGCGCAAAAGTGCGTCCTGAGCGATTGAGAATCGACGATTTATCCAAGCTATTCTTGAAAGCACGGTGAGGACCTGCTGGCGTTTGGTAGACGGTAACATACTTTATCGTCTAGTAAAAACGGTATTCTGCGTGGCTCATGGTCTGGGGATCGGAACGGAGATGCCCGGCGCTAACTCTACCTTCGCTGGCATTTCCGACCATTCTGCCTCGTTGAGGAAATCGTTCTGCAGCCATCGGCGCAAGTGCTGCAGATCTCGTAGTCGCATCATAACGGAATCGTTTGCACCGCACCAGGCGGCGTTAGCAGTGAACGCCGTATTGGTGACGATCATTCCGATGTGAAACTGCGGCCTCGAAGTCCTGATGGCGCCCAGAAAGCGTTGGACATCCATCGATCCCGTTTTCCGCTCAGTCCGGTGATGCTTTGCCTGAATAGCCAACAAGAATGGAACCGCGCAGCGTTCAGGCTTTGGGTATGCGACCATATCGACGCCGCCATCCATGCGAAAAACATTTCCTACCATGTGCACTCGGAGGCCCATGCGCTCCAGGCGATCTGCAACTAAGCGCTCAAATTGGGCCGGGTCAAGTTGCTTGAGACGCCCAAGATTCTCAAGAAACCACGAGAGTGCCTCGGTGGAAAATTCTACAAGTTGAACTCTATAAGCTTCGGGACTTCCCCATTTTCTTGCGGCCTTATCGCGGATCTGAGCGTGCAGGTATAGGGTCATCGGAGCCGCTTTTTGTAGTGTGGGTTGTCCACCTCGTGGTAGAGGAGATCATTAATATCGGTGGGCCTCAGCCGATACTCCCCCAGTGCGCGTGTCTTGGTGATAAATCCGTATTTCGGTCGATCTCGTTGTTGACAAGCCGAGCATAGGGGCACATGGAGAATAGGATGCACACGCGCCGTCGTTCGACCGCAGTCGGTGCAAGAAGCTTTTCTGCTCATTGCTTTCATCCAGAGTATAACGCCCTGGGCCGCCAGCTTCCCATAATCGGTCGTTATGTAAACTCGGGGCTGTCGTGTCGCCAGCCCCCTATCCCGATCATCCCCCGGTGAAGACGCCTGCATACCGTCCCCCCACTTTCCCCTACCCCTCCCGGAACGGCACCTCCATCAAGCTATGCAGAACAATATAAGCGTCCAGCGCCGGAGACATGTGTTTGATGTAATACAAGTCGTACTCCAGCGACTTCCGCGCGTCCCGCAGCCGCGAACCGTAATCGCAGTTGAGCTGGCTCCAACCTAGAATGCCGGGGCGCACCGCATGCCGCTGCCCATAGTAGGGCATTTGCTCCATCAATATCGGTATGAACTCCGGATGGTGCGGTCGCGGCCCCACCAGCGCCATTTCGCCGCGGATGACGTTCAATAGTTGCGGCAGCCCGTCCAGACGCAGGCGGCGCAGCCACCTACCCACCCGTGTCGATTGGCCATCGGCGCGTCGACAGCGGAAGCGGTAAAGCGTGAATGGCACCAAGTTCACGCCCCAACGCAACTGTCCGTCGACAACCGGACCTGGGGAGGACAACTTGATTGCCGCGGCAATAGGTAACAGAAGCACCGCCAGCAGGGCCAGGCCGGCCAGCGCCACGATATTCGAATAGATGGCTTGCAATGCGATGGCGCCGCGGCGCGCCCCCAGCTCATCGGAAAAGATCAGTTGCGAGGGCAGCAACTCGGCCAGGCACACCCGTTCGCAGGCGGTTTCGTACAACTCCGCCACGCGCTGGATTTGGATGCCGCGAAACTGCAGATCCAGGAGTTCTCTGAAGGGCATGCCGCGCCGGCGGTCGGTCACCCCCACCCCAATGAAGTTCGGGCGGACTTCGGAAATTACGCGCGCCAGTTCGGCGGTCGAGCCCAGGACCCGCGCTCCGTTCAGCGGCGTGCCGGCCGGCCGATCGTCATCGATGTAGCCGGCTAGAGAAAGGCCCAACTCGGGGTGCGCCGCCAGGCTGCTCCCCGCTTCCAGGGCGGCAGCATTGGTCCCATAGAACAGCACCCTTCTGGCGCCCAGGCTCTTCCATAGCGCCGCGCTGTAGAATATGCGCCAGACCAGCAGGACCGCCAGGGTCAAGGCGCTGCCGAGCATCATGATGGAAGGCGCCAGCACCAATTCCGGAATCCGCAGATAACTCAGCAGCGATTCCAACAGGAAGGTCACACCCAGGGTCAGGCAGAGCTGCTGTACCAGCAGAATCTTGGACCGCACGCCTACCTGCACATACAGCTTGTTAAGCTGCAGCCCAACCAGCACCCCTGCCACCACCAGCGCGATTTGCAGCAGCCCGTTGTCGTATAGCAGGAATACGGATGGGTCCGCGCCGCCCAGCCAATAGGCCGCCAGAATATAGCAGGAAAAGATGAGGATCGTCTCCGGGACCAGCAGGCTGAGGATGCGGGTGGAGAACAAACTCCTGAGAAAAGAGAACATGGCCTTTATGCATAGTACACTGGCAACGAAGGCCATGCGTGAACTGAACTGGAAGCCGGGGCAATCCGCGGAGTTGAGCGTTTTGGGCGAGGGGGCGCGTGCCGGGCCTGCAGGGGCCCCCGTGTGCATCCTCGAATTTTTGGGAAAACGCATGCGCCTAGCGGCGGATTTAAGAGTGAAAGGCGGCGACGCCGTGTGCCTGGAATGGGATGGGCAACTGTTGTTGGGCCAGGTGCTGAGCACCGAGCCGGGCAGTTTTTGGATGGAGGTCCATCACGTGTTGCTGGACGCCAGCGGGCTGAGCTGGCAGAAAAATGGCTGGCAGCGCGGATAGGCCTGCCGGATGCCCGCTAAAGCGCAATGGCTGCTTCGCGTCCCCGAGATCCTGGCGGAATTATCGGCGCTGGATGCGCCGGTCGTGGACCGTGCCGTCTGCGAGCGCCTGTTCCGCCTGCGCAGGCGGCGCGCCATCGACCTGATACGCGGCTTCGGGGGTTATCAGGCCGGCCGGACGTTTCTGGTCGACCGGCCCAAGCTGGTCGCGCAGTTGGAACAGATCCGCGATAGTCCCGATTTCAAGGTGGAATGGCGGCGAAAAGAACGCCTTACGGAACGGTTGGACGCCATCCGCCGCTTGCAAGCCGGCGCGCGCGTGGCAATCGCGGTGGAGCCGGAGACGGGTCGGCGGCGATTGCCGGACCTGCCGCCGGGTGTGGGGCTGAGTCCCGGCGAGCTGCACATTCAATTCCAATCGTCCGAAGAACTGCTGAGCAAGCTTTTCGCACTGGCGCAGGCCATCGCGAACGACTTTGAGGCCTTTGAGAAGCGGACGTCGGCGGAATGAGAGTAGCACTACTGAATTAAGTGGCGTTCCACTTCATCGGCTCAATGCCTGCGACCGAGGCACCCGGATACGGCATAAAATTCAAGGCGGTGGGATGACGGCCACGTCCGAACCGGATGAAGGCGGGGACTCCCACGATCACCACTTCGGCGGCGTCGATTCTATCGATCAGCCGTTCGTAACCCGGCTCCCGCAGGTGCATGGCAACGATGGCGGCTTAGTAACCTTCCGGCCCGTAGCCCAGGATCCGGTCTTCTTCCTCGCGGCCCATCACTCGCCCCAACTCGCCGGCCGGCATGATCGGCCAGATGTCCTGCTCCAGGTACTCTCTTAGGCTCTTGCGGCCGCCGGGATTACCGGCCTGGGCTTGAAGCCGAATCCGGCGTTCCACCAGCGCCCCCGTGATGGCCTCCGTTTGGTTTCATGGGCCAGGTTGGCCACTTCACCGGCCAGCTTTTCGACCTCAAGGTTCTTGATGTTCAGCGCCATGGTGGAAAGGCGCCAATGTTCTACCATTTACCCTCGCCTCCCGATGGCGTGCTGCTAGACTCAGATCGTGGAATCCACGCGCAGCCCGCTCCGGATGGCGTACCTGCTGAGTCAGTATCCTGCCGTCAATCACGTTTTCATGCTGCGCGAAGTTTGTTCACTGCGCAAGCTTGGATTGGATGTTCAAGTCGCCTCGATTCGAAAACCGGATCGAGGTCCCGGATTGATGACCACTGCGGAGCAAGCGGAAGCACGGGCCACTTATTATGTGAAAAGCACCGGGCTATTGCGGCTGGTGCTGGCTCACGCGCATACGTTGGTTTCAAGGCCGGGCCACTACATTCGCGGCTTGGCTGGCGCGCTGCGCCATGGGCCGCTTTACGGCCTTTTCTATTTTGCCGAAGCGGTGGCCGTGGGGCATTGGATGAGGCGCCATGGTTTGTCCCACGTGCACACTCACTATGCATCAACAGTGGGTCTTCTGGTAGGGCGGATCTTTCCCGTCACTCTATCTATCACCATTCATGGCCCGGCCGAATTTCAAGATCCGGCCGGCTCGCGGCTCGCGGAAAAGGTCCAGGCGTCTCTATTCTGTTGCGCCATCAGCCAGTACGGCGTCAGCCAACTGATGCACGCGTGCGGCTACCTGGAGTGGCCCAAGTTGGAACTCACCGCCTTAGGCGTCGATCTCAATGCATTCCCGCCGCTGCCGTTCCGGCCAAGTCCCTCGCCCTTCCAAATCGTTTGCGCCGGACGGCTGGCGCCCGTAAAGGGCCAGCACGTGCTGATCGCTGCGATGGCGGCTTTGGTCAACGAGGGCCGCGACATCCGGCTGCGGCTTGCGGGAGATGGACCCGACCGCATCGCTCTGCGCCAGGACGTGGAGAAGCGCGGACTGTCGGACCGGGTCTCGTTCGAGGGCAGCGTGAATCAAGACAGGATGCTGGATCTGTACCGGGAATCCGACGCCTTGGTACTCTCCAGTTTTGCCGAAGGCCTGCCCGTGGTTCTGATGGAAGCCATGGCCATGGAAATTCCTTGTGTAGCTCCCTGGGTGAACGGGATTCCGGAAATCGTCACGCACGAAACCGATGGATTGCTGGTGCCGCCCGGCGACGCGCAGGCGCTGGCCCAGTCTATCGGCAGGCTGATGGACGATGCCGAACTCCGCCACGCCCTGGGACAAAAGGCGCGCCTGAAAATCCTGGAGAAATTCGACCTGCAGCGCAATACCGAGCATCTGGCCGATGTTTTCCGCAGGCGGTTGAACGGATAGCGGCGCTCATCCCAGCGCGTACCGTACTTGCGCTTCGGCCCCGCGAATCCAGTTGAAGATATCGGCCAGCGTGGCGCGGGCGTCGTGCCGCGGCCGCCAGCCGTTCACCTCCGTCAATCGCCGGTGGTCGGTGAGATAAATGCGCACGTCGGCGGGGCGGGTTTCAGCCACTGGCGTAATCGAAAGCCGGTTGCCCGTGATCTCCTCGCATAACCGCGTAGTTTCCTGCAGCGACAGACTGAAAGGCAGCCCCCCGCCCACATTAAACAGGCGGCCCTGATAAGTTTCAAAATCGCCGATCTGTTCCAGCAGGAGCTCGCAAAAATCGTCGACGTGCAGGAAGTCGCGCACCTGCCGGCCGCTGCCGTCGAAGCCGATATAGGAAAGAGTCCGCCGGAAATAGTGCGCGGCCATCCATAGCGCGACGACTCCTTGGTCGGATTTAGCCATCTGCCAAGGTCCGGTCAGCAGGCCGCAGCGGTCGATCAAGTAGCGGATGCCATACGCATCGGCATATTCGGCCACCATCAATTCTCCGGCCAGCTTAGTCATCCCGTAGAGGGAGCGCGGCCCATCCAAAGGGAAATCCTCGCTTACGCCCAAACCTGAAGCCCCCGCCGCGGTCTGCTCCGCGGAAAGGTGGAAACGTTCCGGCCCTTCCTCGTAAGCCAGATCGTTCAAGCGCCGGTAAGGATAAACACGGCTGGTCGAGATGAAGACAAAATCGGCGTGTACGCGCCGCGCCAGTTCAAGGCAGTGATAGCAGCCGGTCAAGTTGGTGTCGATCAGGTATTCCGGCGAGCCACCATACCCCGCCTGCGCGGAAGGCTCCGCGGAGCATTCCACGATCAGATCCGGCGGCGCCGGCAGGCCAGTGAGATCGGCCAGCGAGCGGATATCGCCATGCGCAAACGCCACGTCCGCGTCCCGCAGCCGGCTCAGGTTGAGTTCCGAGCCGCGGCGATGCAGGTTGTCGAAAGCCGTCACCTGCGTCTGTGGATGGCTTCTCTTGAGGGCCAGCGCGACACTCGATCCCACGAAACCGGCGCCTCCGGTAACCAGGATGCGCTGATGGATAGGCATGCTCAGTGACCAATGTAGCAAGGTTGCTACATTTGGTTCAGTGTCGAACCCGCTCAAATCCGCCGCTGCGGCCGCTCTTCACCACGGAGGCGGCCTCGCGGCCGTACGTTGGTTCAACCGCCAAGGCCTCCGCATCCTGATGTACCATCGCTTTTCCGACCGCTCCGCCCTAGCCCGCCAATGCGCTCACATTCGCCGGCATTACGAGCCGGTAGGGATGGCCGCCGTCTCCGACTGGCTGCACGCCGGGCGCACCCTGCCGCCCTATGCTCTGGCGGTCACGGTGGATGATGGCTACAGCGATTTTCAGGAAGCGGGTTATCCCGTCTTCGCCGAGTATGGAATTCCGGTCACGCTCTTCCTGGTGACCGATTTCCTGGACGGCAAATCGTGGCTGTGGTTTGACCGGATGGTGTACGCCTTCCAGCACGCGACAGTTCCTGACGTATCCATTGAGATGCCCGGCGGTAACGTCTTATACTTCCGGCTGGAATCCGCAGCCTCCCGCCGGGACTCAGGCCAGCATCTGGCCGATCTTGCGGTTGCCCTGACCCCCGCTGACCGCCGCGAACTGGTCTGCGAGCTGCCGAGGTTGCTGAAAGCGGAGATGCCAGAACAGGCACCGCCCAAATACCGGCCGCTATCGTGGGACGAAGTCCGTTCGCTGGCGGCATCCGGTGTGGAGTTCGGCGCGCATACCAAGACGCATCCCATCTTGTCGGCCCTGACCGATCCGGACGAGTTACGGGAAGAAATTGCCGGTTCGAAGGCGCGCATCGAATCCGAACTGGATCGGCCGGTGCTGCATTTCTGCTACCCCAACGGCAAAATGAGGGACATCGGACCGACCGCGGTGGAAACCGTGCGGGCGGCCGGCATGCAAACGGCGGTGACGGCTGAGCCGGGCCTGAACCAAGTTCGCCAGGATGCTTTCCTGTTGCGTCGCATCGGGGCCGATCCGAGTCACCCGGAGATGTATTTCGCACGGCGCCTCGCGGGCCTGTGATTTCTACCCTCCGTTGCCGCTCCAATAAAATCCGTCATTCTCCAACAAACTTACGGCAAGATCGTTCCGGCCACCCAGCATGGAACCCGGATCCGAAACGAATACCGGTTCCGAATGCGTGCGGCGATAGCCCGCCCTTTGGATAGCCGCAATCTGCAGAGGCGAGGATGCCGCCACGGTAACCTCCGTGATGTGGGGATCCGCTCGCGCGATGGCCGCAGCGGCGGCATAGGCCTCTGCCCATTCCTGCGCGTCTGCCGAACGAATCCACAGATCCGCGATGCGGTACTGGTAACCCACCCGGCCCAACAAGAAGTAACCAGCCCGTGTCTGACCGCGTACCAAAAGATAGGCATCCATTGTGGCCGCGGGGCAAGCCAGAAAATAGTTGAGCGACTCGGGAGTACGTGCGCAAACCACCTGTTGCGTGAAGGCCGGATCGGGAAACGTCCCCGTGGCCATGCCATCGAAGCTATCCACGCGCCACGCCGTCAGACCGTGCCCTGCGTCTCGTGCCGCCCGTCGCAATTCCCGGTAGTCCCGTGCCAGCCGCAGCGGCGATTTCCAATCTTTCCGATCCGCCATCCGGAAGTACCGCCACGGGCGCAGCACGCGCGTATAGTGGTGGATCTCTGCTCCAGCGTGGAAACCTATCCGCGGCAGAACCTGGCGGGCATCCTCGGTCCCGCCGATGTTGATCATCGTGCCAGTCAGTCCCTGTATATGCCGGTAGAGCATGATCCCGGCGCCAGGCACGGCCTTGCTGGCGGCCCAATCGATGACGTTGCAACTGGCGACCGTTCCCGAGCCGGTCAGGAAGCGGCACGGAACCACGCAGCCGAAAGCCGCGATTTTGCCCTTGTAGCGTAGCGCGTAGCCGCGGCTGCCTTCCCAGAACGGATGCGGGGCGAAGCACTTCCAGCGCAGCACGTCAGCCTGGAACATGCGGTGACTCTCGCCCACGCCGAAAACGGTCCGCAGGAAGCGCATCACATCGCCCAGCTCGGACTCGGCTACCGGCGAGATCAGCGCCCGACCCCCTTCGCCGCCAGCACCGCCTTTAGCTTGGCGACGCTGGTGCTCTCCACGGTCTCCTCGATCGTGAACTTGACGCCGAACTCCTCCTCGCAGCCCATCATCAGCTTGACGTGCGCCAGGCTGTCCCACTGCGGCATGGTCTCCGGCGACATTGAATCGGCGAGGGTCAGCTTGTCGTTATCGAAAGCTTCCCGGAAGATTTGTTGGAGGCGCTGATCGATTAGAGGCACGGTTTTATCCCACTTTAAACCGTAATCGCGATAGAACAGAAGCGCTCGATCTCGCGGTACATTTTATCGAATGACGGTGCCCGCCGTGCCGCATCGAGATCGAACCTGCTCGCCAGGCAAGGTTGATCGACGGTCTCCGAGTACTTCCTGCCGGGAGGCATGGCTTTCTGCAACCACCCCTTGGCGTCCCGAATCGATTCCGGGTCCGCAGGCGCAACCAAATTGGGTGGCAGTCCTGAGTGGCCGGCAATGGACTCAGCCGCAGCAACGAACCAACTCTCGAACCCGCTTTTAGCGAGAACGACTCCAACCGGCCACCGGCCGTTGGCCGTGCCCGTGGCCCGAGCCAGGAGCAACGGCGCCAACTCCTTCGGACAATCGTCGTCGCTGTCGATGACGATCAGCACTACGCCGGGTGAGCGAAGTCCCCTGCCGGCACGGTTCCACGGCTCTCTCCAATTCACCCATCAACAGCAGCTTGCTCCTAGTGACTCTAAACGGACGCACGTCCGCGTATACAACCGGATTCACGAACTTTACCAGGCGTTTTAGCAACGCGGGCGCCGCGTTGAAATCTCCCTGACCCTCCACTATGCAGGCGACATATAGCGGCACCATTTAGCGGAAGAGTTGAACCTCACTTTCGGCACCGGCGCCGGGTTTACGGAGATCCGGAGCCAAGCCGCCCATTCGCAAGAGTTCACCCGCGGTGTAGAGCCGGTCATGCAGTGTTGAACGGGTCGCATTGTCGATGCCTAAGATTTCCGTCTGCCCGTCCTCCCAGGAGACGGCGCGTATCGCATCGCCGGGAATCGCCGGATTATCGAGGAAATCCGTGCTATGAGTGGTCACTACCACCTGAACAGACCCGCTTGCCTCGCGTATTGCGTCGAGCAGGACAGCGGTGGCCGCTGGATGAAGTCCGGTTTCGGGCTCTTCCATAGCAATGAGCGATACCCGCGCATCGCTGCCGGCATTTTGAAATAAAGACACAAGGAGAGCTAGCGCGCGGAGCGTTCCATCCGACATGCTGTTGGCCAGAAATTTGGATGGGGATGATCCGCCGGCTGCCATGTAGAAGTTAAGGAGCTTATAGTGTTCAAAATCGTCGGCGTCGACCCGCTCAAGCCCTGGCACGATAGCCCGCAAATACTGGTCGATTCGATCCTTCGTATCTCCTTGAGTGTGGCTGAGTCTGTCGAGCACGCTTGCCGTATTTTGGCCGTTTGCGTTAAGAATGTCGGCAGAGCCGGTCGTGTCCAACTCGCGCATCATCTTCGGATCGGGAGTGTAGAACTCCATGCCAGAAAGAAGTTCGTATACGGGCTGGAACTCAGAAACCGCTGCGGCATTTACGAGAAACAGTCGGTTCGCGGTTGGATAAGGGAGGGGCCCGGACTGGATTTTAGAAAAGGCGCCCGATTGGAGGGCGAACGTATGCGCCAGTTCGCCGTCGGAGCCGCGAATAACACAGGCTTCCTTGCGAACCTCGAATCCTCGAGGATATTGCAGGCCAATTTCGAAGCTATAATGCCCGTCCCGCCCACCGTCCAAAGCGAAATCGAAACGCATCCCTAAGCTTTCCGGGTTTGTAGGTGAACGATGGAGCAAGCTGTGTAAATTTGTGTAGGACGTCGTGAATACCTGATCGAGCGGCGTGCGGAGGGCATCCCGGCAGAAGCGCATCGCATCCAAAAAGTTGCTCTTACCCGCGCCGTTTGGGCCCACCAGAATGGTTAATGGACCAAGCGGTACATCGCAAGCGGCAATGCTTTTGTAGTTCTTCAGAGCTACGCGGGTTATTCTACTCTGAGTTGTCATAACTCCTGACCGGCTGGCTCGCTGCTGCCATCAGTATACACCCTCAAACCGCCGCACCCGCCCCCTGCGTGAGGTCCGTACACGCGATCATGGACGGAGCTGGAAACACCTTGCCGATCTCCCATACGAACAACCTACGCTCGCCCTCCTGCCCGGCCGCCGTGCAACCCAAGCGGATGTACAGATCGGCCACTTGGCTGTTCTTGGCAGTAGGAATGTATTCGCCCGTGATGCGGGTGTAGCCGTTTTCCGCGCCGTAGCGCACCAGCGCTGCGAACATCGCCTCGTCCAGGCGCCGCCCCAGCACGCGGCAGCTCATCAGCCAGGTATCCACGCGCAAGCCGGCGCCTTCCGGCACCGCGATCAGCACGCCGGTCAAGCCGCTATCTCCAAAGCGGTCGCTGGTGCGCATGGCCTGCGTGTAGGCGCCCGCAGCCAGCAGGGCGCGCACTTCCGCATCCGCGCGCCGCCGCGTGGTCAGATTGAACTGATTGGTCTTGTTGATGAGTTGCACGATGCGCGGCAGGTTCGCTTCGTCGAAAGGCGCCAACTGCACGTGAATGTCGAGCTGCGCCAGGTAATCGTCCACGCTGCCGGCAGTAGATTCCAGCGTCTTACGCTCCAGGTTTTCGCGGATCGATGCGGTGCGCTGCCGGTCCTCGCTGGTGATGGCGAGCGCCTCAAACAGTCCCAGTCGGCTCACGGCGGCCACATAATGCGCCGGATCCGCGGGCATCTCGACCACCTCGACCTCCTGCAGATTCTGCCGCACACGCGACCGCTCGGCCGGATTGTCGTCCACAAACACCATTGCATCCAGGCCTATATTCATCGCCGCGGCAATTGCGCGCAAGTTCTCTTCTTTGGGTTGCCAGTTGGCCATGAATACGGCGATGTCCCGTTCGCGCAGCACCATCTCCGGATGCTGGCGGAAAGGCAGCACAGCGTCTTCGGGGTTGTTCTTGGAGCAGACCGCCAGCAGCACTCCCGTGCGCGTGAGCGATTGCAGGTACCGCTGAAAGTCCACGAAGGCCTCGCCCGCCGGGCCGCCGCCCAGTTGAATTCCCGCCAGGCCATCCTCGCCGATCACTCCGCCCCAGAGCACGCCGTCCAGATCCAGCGCCAGGCACTTGGAGGTGAGCCCTAAAATCGCGCGCAACAGCGCCGTGAGCTGATGGCCCAGCGCAGGCATGGCCTCGGCGGATGGATACTGTTTGGCTGTATGCCACAGCACCGGATCGTTCCAGCGGTCCTTCCCGAAGCGCGCCGCAATCTGGTCCACATCCAGAATCGCCACACCGGGGGTCCGCGCGGCGGCTTCCCAAAGCGCCAGGTTGATGGCGCGCAGCAACCGGCCGCGCCCGCCGGGCAGTGCCGCACTCAAATTGCCCAAGGCGTCGAACGGCGGCACTTCATAATTGAACTGAATGACCGTCGCGCCCAGGCGCTCCCTAGATTCCCGCCATAGTGATTCGAGCCGGACGGTCTTCTCGTGGACGATGTCATCGGGTGAATCTTCCTCGTCCCGCAGGCCTAGTGAGCGCCAATCCGTGCCGATCGCGATCACATCCGGCTGGAAGCGGGCCAGGCCGGAATCCGGATCGCGTATCTGCTGCTCGTATTGGTTAAAGGGGCCAATGTAGATCTCCGCATCGATTCCGGCCCCGAAGCACTGTGCCCGCAAGATCGGAGCCAGGAAATCGATCATGGTACTACTTAGCAGCGCGAACCGGCAGTGCCGGCGAAAAGGCGTCTCCCCCTTCCTGCGAGCTTGCGCCAGCAAACGGGCTGCGTTTCGCAAAGTACGCGGCATGGCGCTGAATTTGCACGCTTCGGCCAGCGGATGCCAGGCCTGCTCAGGCTGCCCCGCGGCAAACAGGTTGCGCGCCGAAGCCAGCATGACCAAGGCGCGCTCCTCGCCGGTGGCTCTTTCGCGCAGGAAGCGCAACGCTCCGGCGGCTTCGTCAAAATGGCCGCACCCTTCCAGCAGCGCGGCGCGCAACCAGCAGCCGCAGTCGCTGCGCAACGATTCCAGCCGCGCAGCCAGATCCAGCGCCGCCTTGCCATTGCCGGACGCAATGGCTCCCGCCAGGTGCTCCAACCGTGTCAGGTCGGCGGCCCGGCAAACCGCCTCGTGCGAGCCGACTAACTGCAGTAGCTCGAAAGCCTTGTCGGCAGAGTAAGGCGGCTCTCCCAGAAGCAGCAGACCGAGTTCCAAAGAAACGGTATTCATCGGCTAGGTTCAGTATATAGAATCCGGTCTCAATCTTGACCGGTAAGGTTCACGCGACCGTCGCCGTCTCCCCGGTTGAAGTGGATTCGGGGGATCGCCTCTTCCAGCGGTTCCAGCAACTTGCGCAGGCTCTTGGACAACGCCAGCAGGTAATTCGAAGGACCTTGCCAGAACCCCGCGGCCCGCAGCGCCAAGGTCCAATCCCGATGCATCTGGTTGGATATGACCACGTCGGCGTGCCGCTCCCTAGCAGCCGCAACGCCACTGTGGACCAGCGAAGGAATAGCGGACGGCGTACCCACCCCGTCCACCAGCGCGGCCACCCGCATCTCGCCGAAATAGGACCGGTCGCGCGGGTGGCAATCGAGCATCTGCACCCATCCTGCCGGCCGATCGCCCTCGGTTAGGTGCACTCCGTAATAGCAAGGCTCTCCGCTTGGATAAATGCACCGCAAATAACTCGCATTGCGTACAGCGCTCAACGAATACTGTAGCGTGCTGTCCAGCCAGATCCGATCCGCCCACTTTGAAAACTCATCAATGGGCTGCTGCCGATACCGCCCGTCGAACCGGTTTCGCGTGCGCGCTCTCTGGACCCCCTTCAGCGCCAGTCCACCCAAACCTGAAAATGCCAAAACATCGGCCGCCGTGCGGCGTTCCCACCGGCCGCGCAAGGGGCCGATATTTCGCAGAAACCGCTTACCGTTCAGAACCAGGAAGAAGAACGGGGTCTCCAGGATCGACCAACCTGTGGCACGCAGCATCCGCGGCAAAGGCCGGTCCGCGCTACCCATGCCCATCGCGAACAGCAGGGGTTGTTCTCCGAGGGCGTGTGCCAGCATGGCGGCGCCCACCACTGCATAGCGTTTATCGGCGATGCCTTCCGACAGAGGCGCGTTATAGTGCCCCACACAGTGGACCTGACCACGGATAATGAACGGCTGCGTGCGGACAAAGTACCCTCCGCGCACCTCCCCGGCATCGTCCACAACTACGAAATGGCGGAATTCGATCCCAGGAGCGGGTGTGTTCGGATTCGCGGCCGGAGCGGTTTCCGGCAGCGGGAAAAGCAGGGCGTCGGCCGCCCGCATCCGGGTATTGAAGGCGCGCACGGCAGGCTCGTGCGAAGCTTCGTAAAGGACCACCCGGAGACCCATCTACACCGAGTGTAACGCGGCCCTCTGGGCGATCACCGGCCGCCGGAGTAGGCCGCGTACAATGTCAAAGCGCGAACGCTCGCAGCTCCCTGATGAGTGGAGTGAAAGCGTGCTGAATACGGGACCCGTTAAACTCGATCCACACCTTTTCGGCGTAGCTCGACGGGAATTCTCGATATTTGGACGGGTTCGCGAGTTTCCGGCGGGCTTGTCGTCCACAGTCGCAAGGACGATTGCGGTACGGCAGATGCGCATCCACCCCTGAACCTTTTCGTGGACCGATAAGCCAAAGCTGCGCAATTCCTGAGCAATAACCGGCACGAAATCGAGCGCATCGAGGAGATCACGAACTGCGCGAACGTGAATAAACGATGGCCCGCCATGAGAGAGGAACACATTTCTCATAAAAGGCGGATCGTCCTCGCTCGGTGGCGCGGCCTGCACAACTGGAGCACATCTCGTCGCCTGCACGGCGCATGACCAGCGCGTATTGGTCCACTCGCATACGCGGTACTGACATATGAGGCATAGGTGCTTGTGCAACGTAAAATGCTCCAACTCCGCTCAGGACATCCTCTTCACGCAATAGCGCTCAACAGTCTCATCGTTGGGGTGCTGGCCGGCCACCTCTGACATGTTCAGCATGATCTCTCGTGTAAACGCACCAGCCTTCCTCTCATCTCAGGGAACCACCACGGAAGTGAGCGGACCGGCGGCCAGCACGGTATCGTTCGCGGCCCGGTACTCGACCCGATAGTACAGAATCCGCTGCGAAATAGCGGGTATGGTGATGGTGCATCCGGCGGCGCACGCCGCACCAGCCGGATTCTCCGAAGCGAAGTAATATGGCTGGTTTCCGGTTGTCACCGTGCTGGCGGTCGCGATGCACGCATCGTTTCGCGTGGTGCAGTCGATGAGTTGCGGAGCGCCGTACTCCTGGTAACCGAACTGCACGATCGCGTTATTCACGCCTAGTCCCGCAGGCGGGTTCAGGGCAAGGGCGACCGGCACAAAAGTCCCGCGCGACACGGAATCCGGGGCTGGATAGGGCAGCATTTTGGCCATCCACATATCGCTGCGCTGATAGTTGAGATAATCGATTCGCAATAGCAGCCAGGAGTTGTCCGGCAATAGCCGATTATTTTCGAAGCCGTAAACCAGGCGCAAACGGGATGTCGCAGTCACCAGACTGCGGGAGTAAGCTCCCGCGAAGTCGGTGCGGTCCAGGGTGAACTGCCGCACGGCGTCGGCAATGTCGGATATGTTTCCCACGCAAATATCGTTGCCCACGCCCAGCGGAGTGCCGCCGTGGATGCCGCTGCCGGAGCAGTAGTTCCAGACGACCCCGGGGCAGTTGACGTACACTTGTCCCACGGTGCTGCCCGCATAGCATTCTCCGTTGGCCCGCGCGAAGCAGGCGGTATACGAGCCGGATGTGCCCGTGGAAATGCTGGAGCCGGGTCCGCTGATATCGATCAGCGGATGGGAGCCGCAGCTATTCCCTTGCGCCATCAGTTGACGGTTAATTCCCACCGTGCCGTTAGACCCGAAGAAATCGTCGGGATCGGTCACCAGGCTCGGCGTCGCCACGTAAAGCTGCTGCGCCACCAAATTGAAGGTCGGATCGAAGCCCCCGCCTTGGACCGGCATGTTGTCGTATGCGCGGATCGATTCGTAGGCCGAGGCGGCTGCGCCCGCCGCGTTTGGATGACTGCCGACGTCGAAGCCCCAAGGATGGCCGTAGACGCCGGCGAATGCCGGATTCGTGCTGGCATAATTGACACCAGTGGCTTGGTACGGCGTCAGGTTGGCAAAGGGCAGGCTCAGGATGCCAGGCACCGCTCCCAGGGCGGTTTGGTAGTCGGTCGGCCAACCCCAAATGGGCTCTGCCCACTCCGGTACGTTGGTGGCCACTGCCTCGCCGCCATCCCGCCACTCGCCATGGCCCCCGGTGTTATTCGTGTCCTGGATCAGGCAGTTGCCGTGCGGATCGGGCGATCCGCCGCATCCGGCAAGTGGATTCCAGTACACCGTAACGGCTTGATTCGCGCTGGTCGAGCCGGGCGCGATGCCGCTCTGGTAGGACTCCCAATACAGATATACGGGACCGCTCGCGATGGCCACCTCCGATGCGTAGGCGTTTCGCTGGAAAACGAATAAACCCGGTGTGGTGTTGTAGTTCTTGATTTCGAGCGTCATCAGCTCGTTGGAGCCACCGGACCAGTTGCAGCCGCCGGAAGAATTCGTGGTGACGCAGGCCGTGTCGCCGATCTGGGTAGTGCGCATCTCGCCGGGTGTGCCCAGGAATGGGGCCGCTACCGGCGGCGCGAAGTACGGCTCGTATCCGGTCACGCTGTGGGATGTGTAGCTGTTCATCTGGATGGCGATGCAATCCGCCGTGGCTGACAAGCCTGAGTTGAACGTATTGCATTTCGCCGGACCGGTCGCGGGAATGCCGGCGATGTTTGAAGTCGTGATTGGCCGGTATTCATTGCAGTCGAGCGATACCCAACCCGTCTCTCCGGTTTCGCCCACGCCGTGCAAACTCCGCCCCACCAGCGCGCCCTGGCCGGCGCCGATAGATCCGTGCGGTGTATTGAAGGTGTTGATCGCGCCTACGATGCGCGGCCCGCCGGACTGTCCGGCGTGCGCCGGATTTCCATCTCCGGGCGAGAATGCGAAAATCCATCCTGGAGAGTCGCTGCCGCCCGAGTAGCAGGCGGGAAAGAAAATTCCGGTGGTCATTCCGTACGGGACGCAGTACCCATTGTTGAAGTAAGCGGTGGAGTAAGTCGGGTCGAACGTCGCCATCTGGTCGGCGATGCTCTCGGACGCGCTGGTCTGCGGCGTCAGGTTGGTGAACGTCAGGCCGTTGCTGTAGTTGGCGGTGTAAGTTCCTGGAGTCAACGCGGTAAAATTCCCGATCTGGGCACCGCCGCCTTGTGGAGTGGCGGGTTGCGTAATGGTGGATGGATTGAAGATGCCCTGGATCACCAACGGGCCTCCGCCAGCCGGGTCCTGCGAAACACCGTAAAACGTCAGCACGGATTGCGTCTGGTCGATGTCCGCCGTCTCTCCGCCGGGGAAAGGGATGCCGTCCCAGGTATTCGTCGCCGCGCCGCCGCTGCTTCCGGCGTAGCCATAGTAGGCGTCGTTGGCGGGGTTGGTGGGATCGATCCAGTAAAGGCCGCCATAGAGGCACCAGAAGCCGCCGGAGACCGGGTTGATCATGCAACCCGTCCCGGCTCCATTATCCGGGTAGCTGGGAGATGCGCTTTCGATCGCCGCCATACTGGCGGCCGTGAGCGTAACGGTACTGCCGTCCGTGGGCGCCTGCGCGCGCCATATCAGAAACGCAAAATTATTGACGCACCAGTACACGTTTCCGGACGGCGGCGCGCCGGACACCGTCAAATCGTTGCCGTCCACGAACCCGGTGATGACGTACTCGGTGGATGTGGTGCTCGCCGGCGGCGTGGTGCAAGCGTCGTTGTTCGACGATAGCCGGATGTGTCCGTTGCCTCCGGTCACCCAATAGAGGCTGAAGGTATCCCCGGAAACCCAGGTCACGATATTGCCGGCCATCGTGGCGCTGCCCGAATGCGGGGACGACTCCTGCACGTTGAACCTCGGGTTGGTATCCAGCAGCCAGGGGATGACCCCAAACTCCGCGGTGCTGGCCTGTCCCAAAGTCTGCTGGCTGCTGGTTTGGCCCATGGTGGCCTGTTGAATCGAGCTGGCGCACGAAGCGCCGCCGTTCAGCGACAGGCAGACGTCCAGCACGCGGAAGGCGGTGGTGGCGGAATTGACGAAGCCCATAAGCCCAACGCTGAGTTGATCCAGCGTCCAACTCTGCCCGTAGCTGGAGGAACCGTATCCCGCGTCCCAGGCATTGTTCCCGTTGAGAGGGGGCCGCAGCACCAGCGGAGCGGTGCTGTTGCCCACTGTCGTGTTGCCTGTGCCCGCCACCACATTGCATGGTGAAATCCAAGGCCCGGCGGTGTCGCACGGAGCGGTCTGCCCCTGATTGAAAGCGGAGCCAAATGGCATATTGTTCCAGTACCCCCAGTCATTCCCGCGAAGTCCCACGCGCTGCAGAAGAACGCCCGTAAGAGGGTCGATAAAGGACTCGGGGGTCAGTCCCCCCAGCGACTCCGGCCAAGGCTGATCGCCGGGATGCGTGGCGTCCGACAGCCACGGATCGCCGTAGACGCCGCCCAGCGGAATGTTGCCCGTGGTGAACGTGAATGTCATAATGTCGCCGGTGGAGGGACAAGTAATCTGGCCGAAATACGGCGTATAAGCCTGCAGCGCGCGCGAATAGTGGCGCACGCCGGCGTATTGCCCGGCAGTAGCGTATTGCGCTGTGCGCTGGCCGAGCACCACTGTTCGGGAAAGTCCGCTCAGCACCGTGCTGGGCCGGGCCAGATCGGAATTCGAGTTGGCAAACGTGCCCGGATCCACATCCAGTGCCGGAGGCGTCAGACTAACGCTCTGGCTTACCTGGATGGTACAGGCGTTTCCATCGGGCGCCGTGTACGCGATCAGGGCTTGCGTGGCGGTCGTGCCAAGTACGCGGAAGTTCCCGATGGCTGCCCGGCAGGAACAAGCCGAAGCCAATAATAAAGCCGCAAGTTTCATCGCGTTAACCCTTGCATCTTCATCGCCCACCAGTCGACCGAAAGACCTTCCGGCGAAACACCGGTGGACAGGTTGATGAATTGAGGTGTCAGAGTGGCCGTCGGCGCGGCCGCTACACTTCCTGAGTTGGCGCTGTCGATCTGGAATTGGATGGTACCCTGCGTCAAAGAGTAAATGCGTACGTGGTACCAAGTGTTTGCCGCTACCGCCAGTCCGCTGTTGACGCAGGTCTTGGTTCCGGCAACAATAACCTCGTACACCCAGTTCGTGGTGCTCTCATTCGCCGGACAACCGCCGCCTGCCGAGTCGTACCGCACTGCAATCTCGTTCCCGCCGGATGGGTGGTAAGCGGACTGATTGTCGCTGAAGCCAACCAGATATTGAGCGTGTGCGACGCTGCTGGAGTCGGTTTGGAAGATAGCCTGTGCTTCCCAATAAGACCAGGCGCCTCCGGATCCCAGGTTGGCAAAAGCGTAAACCGCCCCATCAGTCGCATCCGACAGCGTAAGAGAACAACCGGTGCCGGCTGTGCTCGAACTGTCCACAGACAGAATGCCAGGATGGTTTGCAACGCCTTGTATCATGGTATCCGTGCAATAGGATCCCAGCGTGACCACATCCCAATGCAGCGTTCCGAGTTGGCCGTTGCTGTCCTTGCCGGGCAGGAACTCTTCTACCGCGTTCATCACTGTCGAGTCGAGCGGAGTGAAATCGACCGTACCCGCCGTGTTCGTCAGGTTATTGCGAAAGGTATAGCTCCCGCCTCCCCCGCTTCCGCCACCCGCGCAGGACCAAGCCCCGTTCACGTACATGGCCATCGCTCCGGAGCCGCCCGCCGCGCATGCCGCGGTCTGCGTGCAATTCGAGCAATACAGAATAGTTCCATTCGCGCCACTGCCAAGATTTGCGTACGTCGAACTGCCCACCTGCGCCGAATTGCTCAGCGTAAGATTGGTGGCCGACAAGTTGCCGGTCTGTGTAGTATCGTTGATCACCGCCATCACAGAATTGCTCTGCGGGAACTGCGGCGCCCACCCGGCTACGTGTACCGTTTGCACCGGCAATGAAGTGTAGCGGCCGGAGGCACTGCCGCCGAAATCGACGAAGACGTAATCGGCTTGATTGGGTGTACCGTTGAACAGGGTGCCCGGCACGGGATTCGCGGAGTCGGCGGAGATCACGCTGGGCCCCACTTCGTTCGCAAAATCGATCTGATAGCCCGAGTTGTTGAACATCTGCAGCGTAAAGTTCCCCGAGCCGCCATTCAGCCGCAATCCAGCCGTGGTGGTGTTTACGACGTTGCCCGAGATGATTTGGCTGGGGGCCCGCACTTCCAAGCCGACTGGGCCCGCAAACTCGGCGGCGGAGAAATTATGGCTGCCGGCCCCAGCGTCGATCAGCATCCCCCATCCGGTCGCCGTGGTGGCCATGATCTGGCTTCCATCCAGTGAGCTATTGCTGTATACGCCCCCCAGCGTGTTCAGAAACGCATTGAGATTCGAAAGGTGACCGTTGCCGTTGTAAGTGGTGGAGGTCTGGACCTGCATTCCCCAGCCGCCGTTCTGGTAGAGCACCATCTCCACGAAGTCGGAATCGTGCGGGCCGCGGAAAGTCCAGCCGTTTCCGTTATTGAAGGCCGACCGGATCCCGGTAAAATATCCTTCCAGATCCAGGTAGGGCGTGGCAAAGGTGGAATCCAGGCCCCACTCCGTGTAAATCCCGTCCGAATATGCGTTCCGCACGGACACGTCGGTTATCTCCAGGCCGTGGCCATATAGCCGGATGCCGTAGCTGGCCCCCGTTTGGTTGATTTTGTTGCCGTCGATCGTGCAACCCCGAATTTCTCCGCGGAACAAACCGAACGTACTGTTCTGGCCGGTCAGCGCCGCGAAGTTCGTTTGCGAGATGACATCCACATTCGCGCCGTTTTTCAACATCAAGGTGGTCACGCCCGGGCCGGCGCATTCGATCTTGCCCGTTCCCGTTTGGTCGGTGAGAGAGTCCGAAAACCGGATACCCCCCACCGTGTGCGTCCCTACCCCGAAGTAGATCTTCTGACCTTTGGCCAAAGTGATAACGCTGTTGACCACATATGTGCCGTCGTCGGCTCGAACCTCCCCGCCGCCGGAGGCCAGTGCCGCCGTAAAAGCCGCCGAATCGTCGGTAACGCCGTCGCCCTTTGCTCCGAAGTCTTTGACGTGAACCACATCCTGCAGCTTGGAAGTCACCGTGCGCGTCACGGCCCCCGCGCCCAACTGCAAGAACGTGCTGGTTCCCGTCAGTTGCTGCGTCCACGTGTTGGTGGCGGTGCACAGGTATATGTTTTGTCCGGGCGCGGCATCCGTGGCGAAGTACTCGGCGCCTTGCGTGCAGGTCGCCGGCAGTTGCGCCGTGGTCCCGCGCTTGGCCGGTATGGTGTACGTGGCGCCCGACGCGTCCCACGGGCCGATCTGGATACGGCCGCCATTCACCACTGTTTGCCCCCCAAGAAAAGCTGCGCTCACCAACAGGAGAACGCAGAGCCGAAAGCTGTTCTTCATTAGTAATTCCTCACAATCGTTGCCTTGTAACTGGCACTGGGTGGAGTCACGGCGGATCCGGACAGGTTGCATAAGCGGACCGTTACCGTGTTCGTACCGCTCACCAGCATGATGCCGAAGATGCCTGCCGGCAGCGCCGGCCAGCCGGGTGCGACGGCGTCGCCGGGGTTGGCGCCGGCCACGGTCAGGGTCTGATCCGCGGCGCACCCGCCTGTCGCAATGCTAGGAAAAGCCATGGTTGCCGAGTTCATCAGATAAGTGGGGATCACGCCATTGTCCACCGCCAGGGTGCTCAGTCCGGGAGCCTCGGTATCGATGATTCCTGTTCCCGCGGCCAGCGTCTTCGCGCTCAGGAAGGCGCGTTGATCGCGTCCCCCCGTGCTGTCCCATGTGCCATTGGTTGCGGTCCAGGTGTACACCGGCAAGACGTTCGGCGGAAAGGATGTAATACCAGCCTGCTGGATGCAGCCGGCCGAGCACGCGACGGTCAGATTATTCCCCACCATGAGAGTGCCGGAAGGGCTCACGTAAATATACGCCGTACCGATACCGCTCCCGCTGACCGTGGCGGTCGCGCTGTTTGTAATGCTGTACACCTGGTAGCCGAAGCGCACGTTGCACGGCGACGTGGGCCCGCAACCCGCGCCGATGCTCAGTGCGGTGGAGGATGCGCGCACCGCAGCCAGATCTCCAAGCTGGTACGCCATGGTCACGCCAGTGCCGGCAGCGCTCGACGGCTGCCATGCGGATGCCGCCGAGTTCCACACCAACGCCTGTCCGTTGCCGGGGAGCGTGCTGGAGACGGCTTGTCCCTGGATGGCCCTCACCGTGGCGGCAGTCAACGTGCCGCTGAGATCGCCGCCCGCACTGGGCAGTTGGCTGGAGCCAACCGTGCCGGATATCTGCGGGAAACTGTAGTCTCCGCTCTGCGCGGTGACGATGCCGGTTCTGCCGAATACGCTGCTGACCGCGCCGCTGCCCGATACCGTGCCCGGCTGCCACGCGGACGCGCTCGCATTCCAGATCAACGCCTGGCCGCTGGTAGGGGCCGTGTTCGCCACCACCCGGTTTTGAATGCCGGTCACCGTGGCGGCGGTCAATGTGCCGTTCAGATCGCCACCCGCACTGGGTAGTTGGCTGGAGGCGACCGAGCCGGATATTTGCGCGAAACCGTAGTCTCCGGTCTGGGATGCGACTGCGCCAGTTCTGCCGAACACGCTGCTGACCGCGCCGCTGCCCGATACCGTGCCTGGCTGCCACGCGGACGCAGTCGAGTTCCATACCAAGGCCTGGCCACTGGTGGGGGCGGTGTTCGCCACCAGCCGGTTCTGAATGCCGGTAACCGTGGCGGCGGTCAATGTGCCGCTCACATCACCGCCCGCGCTGGGCAGTTGGCTGGAGCCTACGCTACCCGATATCTGTCCGAAACTGTAGTCTCCGGTCTGCGCCATTACCGCGCCGGTTCTGGCGAACACGCTGGTTACCGCACCGCCGCCTCCGCTCACGGACGCAGTGCCCGCGCCGTTTACTACGCAGTAGCCGGTCTGCGCCGTAGTGAAATTAATTGTGACGTTGTAGGTCGTAGGGCTGATTTGGACGGTGTTCGGCTCTACCTCCTGCGGCGGCGTAGAATTGTCATAGCAAGCTACAACCAGGTTGGCCGTTCCGAACTGGTGTACCGTCCCTGGAATCGTAATGCTGACTTGCGCCGCGAACGCATACGAGGCGTTGCCGGTTTCGGCCGCCGCCGGCTGCCATTGGTTCGTGGCGGCGTCCCATTGTAATACCTGATCGCTGGACGGGGCCGCGCTGCTTACATTCCGTCCTTGCAGCCGGGTTACCGTCAATGCGCCCGGAGCGCCGGATATGTCTCCGCCCAGCGCGAGCCATTCGGTGCTGATTCCGTTGCTGGACAGCACTTCGTTTGTGTCGCTCGAATTCACCGGCAGGCTGCTGCCTTCTACCGTCCACGTATTTACAGCATCGCAGGCGTATACATTGCTGCCTGCGGACGCCGTCGTCAGGAAGAAGAACTGCCCTACCGCGCAAGTGGGGGGCAGGCTGCTTCCCGTTTGCATCGGCTTCGTGGATGTGGCCGCCGAAAAATCGACGCTCTTGCTCTGCGTGCGCAAATCCACCAATGTCTGACCCTCTCCCGTAGCGATAAACCAAGTCCACAAGAAGAGCCCTGCTGCAAATCTGCATTTGTTCATGTCTTCGCGAAGGCCTCTACATAGACTCGATAAAACGAGGCCACTCCCTGATTTGAGTCCAGCACACCCCAGCACGGATCTGGCAGGTCAATCGGCTGCAAGTCATAGAAAGTACAGGGGCCGAAATGTAGATTACCTTTGTGACTCGTGTTGAGCGGATCCCTCGGCCGCTGGCTGGACTCGTGGGCGTGTCCGTCCCGGTAAGCGTCGCCGCGCATCCCGGTGCGGGCGCTTGCAGCAGAGGCACAACCGCTCGTAGGGTTCGAAGGCCCCATCAACCTCTTTGATATCCGCCAGAATTTCCGCATTGCTTGGTTGGTGCGATTTTACGACTTCATTGTTTACTCCTACCAATACCAACGCACAGAGCAAGCTAAAGACAAAAAGGCACAGAAACAGCGGTGCCACCCAGGCGGGGAGATTAGGCGCCAGAGCGATGGGGATCGCGGCCAAGAGGACTGATCCCGCTAAGCCGAAGAGAGCATAGTAAATTTCCGAATAGTCCAGGGAGGGCTTGGCGGACCGTGAAAGCCCGGCTTTGACTCTGCGCCAATCCCGCACCCTGGTCGCAATGCGGTGCTCGCTGCCTTGTGACGGAATGAAGAGGGGATCTTCACGCAGAATGCAGAATAGAGATGGAGTTTCGCAGAGTGTGGGGCCGCGTCGGTGATTTTGGCGTCATTGTTGTTAACCCCTACCGTTCGCTCAAGTGCGCTCGGCTCGTCCCATAGGTTAGGCGCAGCAGTTGCGCCAGTAGATTTCGCCGGCCTCGTTGCAAGTCGTAGAAAATACAGCATCAAAATGTTGGCTACCGCGTGACCGACCAAATACCACCTTGCTCCGGTCCTATCAGTGTGTCGGTTGGCTGGCAACCGCAACAGATTCCCGGACCTGACTATGCAAGATCGTCCCTGTCTACACAGTCGGTTTAGTCCATGTAGAATCAGCGACTTGACTTTGTTTGTTTGACCTGGAAAGCGTTCGCACGGGTCAAGGAGCAGTGCTGTCAACACGGTGCCGCATCCCTGATGAGAAGGGGATTGAGACCGTGGCGTTGCCCACCTGTATTGGCGGGCCGGGAAAGCGTGACGCCGGCCCGGCCGCTGTTTCCGCGGCGTCTATGTGAGAATCGTGCGTCTTATGTGAGAATCGTGTAGGGAGCCTTAACGGGCATCCGTACATTATGTGTGGCATCGCAGGATTCGTAACCCGCTCCCCCAGCCCATCGCCGGACTCGCTGCTTGCCCGCATGACGGACACCATCCGCCATCGCGGTCCCGACGGCTCCGGTTACTATCGCGATGCCTTCGCCTCCCTGGGCCACCGCCGCCTCAGCATCATCGATGTCGCCGGAGGCCACCAGCCCATGTCCAACGAAGACGGCGCGCTCCGGATCACCTACAACGGCGAGATATTCAATCACGCCGATCTCCGTCCAGCCCTGGAACAGGCCGGCCACCAATACCGCACCCGCTGCGATACCGAAACTATCCTCCATGCCTATGAGCAATACGGGCCGGATTGCGTGACGCGCTTCCGCGGCATGTTCTCGTTCGCCATTTGGGAGAAAAACTCGCGCACGCTGTTCTGCGCTCGCGACCGCCTCGGCAAAAAGCCCTTTTATTACTATTGGGACGGCCATCTGTTCGCCTTCGCCTCCGAGATCAAAGCGTTGCTCGAACACCCCGCCATCTCCCCGCATTTCGACGAATCGCTGCTCTCGGAATACCTCGACTTCGGCTACTGTTCCGGTGAGCAAACGCTTTTCTCAGGCATCCGCAAGCTCATGCCGGGGTACTGGCTCCGCCTGACGCCCGAACAACTCGAAATCCGCCAGTACTGGGAGATTCCCCGCCCCGCCGGCCATCAAGAGAACAACGCCAAGCGCGACGACCAATCCTGGATCGCGGAATGCCGCACGCGTTTGGAAGAAGCGGTCCGCACGCGCCTCATGAGCGACGTGCCCCTCGGGATGTTCCTCTCCGGCGGCGTCGATTCCAGCGCCATCGCCGCGCTGATGAAGCCCATGTCGAAAGGGCCTGTCCAAACTTTCGCGGTAGGCTATCGCGAGCAGGCCTTCAGCGAACTCGCCTACGCCCGCCAGGTCGCGGAAAAAATCGGCACTGAGCACCATGAAATAGTCATTGGCCGGGACGATTTCTTCAACGCCCTGCCGAAATTGATCTGGCACGAAGATGAACCCATCAGTTGGCCCTCCAGCGTCTCGCTGTATTGCGTGTCGCGCCTCGCTGCGGAGCAGGTGAAGGTCGTGCTTACCGGCGAAGGCAGCGACGAGATGTTCGCCGGTTACGCCCGCTACCGCACTTACATCCTTAACCAGCGCTTGCTGAAGCTTTACCGATCTGCGCCCCGCTCCTTGCGCGCATCCGTCCGCTCCGGAATAGACGGCTCCCGCCTGCTTTCGGGTAACATCCGGCGCAAGCTGCAGCATTCCGTGCTGGGCCGCGGCAACGATCTGGAATCCCTCTACCTGGATAACTTCTATGCCGCGTTCTCGCGCGCCGAGCAGCAACGCTTGCTGAACGCGCCCGTGGGAGCCACTTGCGATTCATTTCTGCATTACTGGAATGAGCGGCCGGACGCCTCTCTGCTGTCCCGCATGCTCTACGCCGACCAGAAAACCTACCTCGTCGAGCTGCTCATGAAGCAGGACCAGATGAGTATGGCCTGTTCCATCGAGAGCCGCGTTCCTTTTCTGGACCACCAGTTCGTCGAATTCGCCGCGTCCGTTCCCGATCGCATGAAGCTCCGCGGCGGTGTGGGCAAATACATTCTGAAGCGCGCCGTCGAAGACATTCTCCCGCACGACATCGTTTATCGCAGAAAGATGGGCTTCCCCACGCCGCTCCGCCAATGGCTGATGGACCCCAGCGCCGATGCCCTAATCTCCCAGCTTCAGGACCGCGACGGCCTGCTGGCCCCCTATATCGATTTCAAGTACTTGAACGATCTCCTCACCCGCCATAAGAACGGCCTGGAAGATGCTAGCGACCGCATTTGGCGTCTTCTGAATCTGCAGCTTTGGGGCGACATCTTCATCACCAGTCGGACAGGTATCCTTGCCTGTCCCCTCCCATGAACCTCACCCGACTGCTGCAAATGAGCCCGGCCGAAATCGGCACCCGCGCCAAACAAGCTTTCTCCAAACGTTGGAGCAACCCTCCAGCTTGCCGGCTAGTCCCGTCTGCCGCGACCCCGACCCTCCCGGACCTGCCCCCGCTCGCGACACTCGACGAAGCCGAGCGCATCTGTCGTCACCGCTTCGATCTGCTCGGCTACAAGGATCTGGATTTCGGCACACCCATCGATTGGCACTTCGACCCAGTCCATAACAAGCGTGCCCCCCGCATACCCTGGTATCAAATTCCATTCCTGGACTTCGCCCAAATTGGCGATCACAAGGTCATCTGGGAGCTGAACCGCCACCAGCATCTCGTCACCCTGGCCCAAGCCTGTTTCCGCGACGAAATCTTAGCCCAATGGACCCACTGGCAGAGCGAGAACCCCTACCCGATCGGAATCAACTGGTCGAGCACACTGGAAGTCGCCTTTCGGGCGCTGTCTTGGCTCTGGGTTCGCCACCTAATCGGAGATTTTCACCCTGACTTAATCCCCGCCCTGCACCTTCACGGCTGGTACATTGAGAGATTTCTATCCACCTACTTCTCCCCCAACACGCACTTGCTCGGTGAAGGTGTGGCGCTCTTCTCCATCGGTCTGCTTTGTCCGCAAATCGCCGATGCGCCCCGCTGGCAATCCCGCGGCTGGAAAATCGTCTTGCAGCAGGCCGAAACCCAAGTTCGTCCCGACGGCTTCCACTTCGAGCAATCCGTCTACTACCACATCTATGCCCTGGATTTCTTCCGGTTCGCGCGAGACATGGCTGCGATAAATGCGCTCCCCATCCCACCGTCTTTCGATCGCACAATCGAGAAAATGAGCGAGGCCCTGGCAGCCCTCTCCCAAGCCGGCCGCGCGCCAAACTTCGGAGACGACGACGGAGGCCGCGTCATCGTCTCTCCGCGTCTCCGCGTCTCCGCGTCTCCCCCTCGCTCCGTAGGCGGCATCTACACGATGACCTCGCCGCACACCCAACTCTTCGTCGACGCCGGCCCGCATGGCGCCCTCACTGCCGGACATGGCCATGCTGACGCCCTTAGCGTCCAACTAATCGCTAACGGTCGCCCCATACTGATCGATCCCGGCACCTTCTGCTACGTCTGCCCAGATCGCGATCGCTTTCGCGGCACCGCCGCCCACAACACGCTGCAAGTGGACGGCCGCGGTCAAGCCCAGCCCAACGGCCCCTTCGCCTGGACCGGCATGCCCGAAACCACCGTAGACCATTGGCACACCAGCAAGGGCTTCGATCTCTTCGCCGGACATCACAACGGCTACCATCCCGTCATCCACCATCGCTGGGTGTTCGGTCTCAAGAACAAATTCTGGCTGGTGCGCGATGTTGTGACTGGCCCCCTCGACCACCAACTGGACATCCACTGGCACTACCTCAATGAACGTGACATTGCCATCCTGCCGCCCGCCGGCCACAACTGGACGCAATCAATCGAACCCTGGGACTGGTCCCCAGTCTACGGAAAGAAAGAACCCGCCAAAGTCCTACGATTCAGCAACAAAACCGCACTGCCCGCCGATTTCGCCGTGCTGCTCGTTCCGGGGGCGCCAGGTACATTCAAGCAAACCGCGCCCGGCGCCTACCACTACGACGAGCCGCAAGCTTCGCATGAATTCATTTTCGGCGACCGTTTTATCTACCGCGCTACTGGCCCCGCAGGCGTTACCGAGTTCTTCCTATGAAAATACTATGGGTCAAAGCCGGAGGCCTGCTCCCACCCGACATGGGCGGCAAGATCCGCAGCTTCCAGATCCTCAAGCAGCTCGCCCGCCGCCACGAGATCACGCTCTTCACCTTTTACGCGCAGCATCCCGACGACCAGCATCTCCGCGGCAATGGCATCTTCTCGAATATTGTGCCCGTCCCCTTGCCGCTCCCGCCCCGGCGCAGCATCGGCGAATATCTCCGCTCCGCGCGTATCATGGCCGCCGGCCGGCCCGTCACCATCGACAAATTCCTCTATCCGGAAGTGCGGCGCCGCTACGCCGAACTTCTGGGATCCTCCACTTTCGATGTGATCGTCTGCGACTTCCTGGTGCCGGGCTCGCTCATGCATTGGAAAACGCCCCCGCCCACCATCCTGTTCACCCATAATGTGGAGGCGCAGGTTTGGGAGCGCCACTATAAGGTCACCTCCAATCCGTTCATGAAAACCGCTTGTTGGTTGGAATCGCGCGCGCTGGCCGGCGCCGAGCGCCGTTACGTGGAGCTGGCGGATCACGTTTTGGCCGTCTCGGAAAACGATCGCGCGTTTTTTCTCCAGTATGTCGACCCCAGCCGAGTATCCGTGATTCCCACCGGCGTGGATACCGAGTACTTCCAACCGTCGTCCGAGGCCGAACAACCGGACACGATGGCCTTCACAGGTACCATGGATTGGATGCCGAACGAGGATGGCGTCGCCTACTTCGTCGACAAGATATTTCCGCTCATCCGGCGCGAGATCCCGGACGCAGCCTTTTGGGCCGTGGGCCGCCGTCCTCCGCGGCGCATTCAAGCGATGGCATCCGGCAGCGTGATTGTGACCGGCGCGGTCGACGATATCCGCCCCTATCTGGGCAAAGCGGCGGTGTGCGTGGTGCCCCTGCGTAGCGGCAGTGGAACCCGCATCAAAATCTTCGAAGCCATGGCCATGGGCAAGCCCATAATCTCGACCACCATGGGAGCTGAAGGACTGCCTGTGAGCCATGGCGAGAACATCATCCTGGCCGACGATCCCGCCGATTTCGCGCACCAGGTTGTGCAACTCTTGCGCGATCCGCTGCGCCGTGCGCAACTGGGCCGGGCCGCGCGCAGGCTTGTCGAGGAGAACTATGGGTGGCCTTCGGTCGCCGCCCACTTCGACCAAATCATGCATGCCGTCCTGAAGAACGCCGCACCAGGCTAAACGGACCTCTTTATGGCTGTCTTCCCTCTGGTACAGCCAGGCTAGAGTCCAGGTGCATCGCCGCGCAATATTTATTGAGAATTCACGCCCTCAGCGCCAACCTCAGTTCAGTGGCGCTCGGTCCTGCCACATCGATTTTTCACCATAACAGTCGCAGTTGTGCTGCTGATGGTAATGCTGGAGATCCTATTGGTTCGTGGAATTCTCGCATCGTGCGCAAGATCCTCGTCGTATTCGGCACCCGGCCCGAAGCCATCAAGCTCTGCCCGGTCCTATTGAACCTGCGGCAGGACGCGCACTTTCGGGTGCGTGTCTGCGCGACCGCGCAGCACCGCGCCATGTTGGATCAAGTATTGGCCGCCTTCGACGTGACGCCGGAATACGACCTCGATTTGATGCAGCCTGGGCAGACACTTGCGCAGATCACGGCGCGCATCCTGAGAGCAGTCGAGCCAGTGATCAAAGGCGAGCAACCCGACATGCTGCTCGTGCAGGGCGACACCACCACCACGCTCGCCGGCGCCTTGGCGGCCTTTTACCAACACGTGCCAGTGGGCCATGTGGAAGCCGGACTGCGCACCGGCGATCTGGCGCAGCCATTTCCCGAAGAGATGAACCGTGTGTTGACCACCCGCCTCGCCGCCTTGCATTTCGCGCCCACCGAACCCGCCAGATGCAATCTGTTGGCCGAGGGTGTCGCCCCGCAGCGCATCTCCGTCACCGGCAATTCGGGGATCGACGCGGTCCTCTACGTGCGCGACGCATTGGCGGCGGGGCGGCTGCCCGGATGTACTTGGCCCCAGTTGGATGCATCGAAGAAACTGATCGTGGTCACCGCGCACCGCCGCGAAAGCTTCGGCGAAGGCTTCGCACAGATCTGCGAAGCACTGGCCCGTCTTGCCCGGCGGGACGATATTCAGATGATTTATCCGGTGCATCGCAACCCGAATGTCATGGATCCCGTGTACCGGCAATTGGACGGACTGGCGAATGTCTTTCTCGTCGAACCGCTGGATTACGTTCCCTTTGTGGACCTGATGCGCCGTGCACACCTGCTGATCACCGATTCAGGCGGCATCCAGGAAGAAGGGCCGTCGCTCGGAAAGCCAATTCTTGTGATGCGCGAAAAGACTGAGCGCCCCGAAGCGGTGGCCGCCGGCACGGTGAGATTGGTAGGCACCGATGCGGACCGCATCGTGCGCGAAACCGACCGTTTGCTTGATGACGAAGCGGAATATAAACGCATGGCGCGCATCCACAATCCGTACGGCGATGGACGCGCCAGCGACCGCATCCGCGAATCGATTGCGGCGTACTTTGCTAGAGACCTAGTTTAGTGGCGGCGTTGTCGCGAAAAAGAGAGCCCTCGCGGATGTATTTCCTCACGGTGGCCAGCGACCGGTGCCCGGTCTGCTTCATGATGGCCAACTCGCTGGCGCCATTCATTGCGGCCTGGGTGGCCAAGCCCGCGCGCAGACTGTGGCCGGCGTACTGCATGGTTTCGAGGCCGGCCCGTCCGGCGGCGCGCTTCACCAGATACGCGACCGAATCCGCGTGCAGGGCTTTGTCGCTCACCCTCCCGAATCGGTCGATGGCTCGGAACGCAGGCCCAGCGGTAATGCCCGCCTGGTCCATCCAGTCGCGTAGCGTGCGTACCGGACAGGTACTTGGGTCGGAACCATACGGCAATGCCACCGCTCTTCCCTGCCCTTCCTGGTCGGTCTTCGATCTGCCGAGCCTTACGATGAGTCCATCCGGCGTCGTTTCGAGATCCTCGACGCGCAGCGCGGCCAGTTCCGATCGTCGAAAGCCTCCGGCAAACCCTGCCAGCAACAATGCGCGATCGCGCGTCCCTCGTAGGTCCTGCGGCAGTTCCGAGACGATGAGCCGCAGATCCGGCGTCAGAAACGGCTTCTTCCCACGTTGGGCCGTCCCTTTCTTGCGCTTGATTCCCTTCCAGACTTCGCTGACGACGGCATTCTGCATGGCAGCGGGCGAAGGTAGGCCAGCCGCTTGATGCGCCCGGTTGATGGTCGTAAGCCGCCGCGTAAGGCTGGACGTCTTGAGCGTCGCCGCGCGATCAGTGAGGTATAGGGCGACCGTCTCCGGCACAGCCGGCAACGGCGTCAACTGATGGGCCTCGCACCACTCGCGAAAGTCCCGCCAGTCGGCTTGGTAAGCCCGGAGTGTGTTCCCAGCCTTTGCCGCTGCCGCGAATTCCTGAGCCTGACGTCCGAGCGAAGCCAGCCCTTTATCGGATACAGTTCGGAGTGCTGTGGCCTCAGACAATGCGCGATTCTATCACACTTCTGATAACGTTCTATTATCAGAAGTATAAAGAATGACCATATTTCGCGGGTGCGCACAACCGCCGTCACTGTGCTATCTTGGGACGGTGCCCGATAAACCCACATGGTTTGGGCGGTTAGACCAAATCATCGCCGAACTTGGCGACCTCCCTTGGCCCTGGGTGGATCGTGAAACCCTGCAGTCTCTCATGCAGGTTGGTCCAAGAAGAGCCCAGCAAATATTGCGGCCTTGCGTTACGCGCCAGGTTGGGGCTAACGGAGTGGCTGGCCGAGACGAACTGATCGCACATTTGAAGCGCCTGGCGGCCGGCGACGAAGCGCACTACGAGCGGCGCCGCCGCCAAAGGCTGGCCCAGGTTTTGGATGGGCTGCGGCAAACGGCACTGGCTCAGCCGAAGGTACTGGTGGAAGCGCCGACTACCGTGCTTAATCAGCGATTTGCCGGCCTGCCGGATGGCGTTTCGGTATCGCCAGGGGCAATTTCGATAACCTTCTCTTCGCCGAACGAGGCGCTGCAGAGACTGCTCGCTCTGGCCATGGCGATTGGCAACGATTTCACCGAATTCGAGCGGATGGCCGCCACATGATTCAACCTGTAGAGTCGTTTCAACCACAGGGGTCGAATAGAGTGCTGTGGCCCGACGGCAAATCGTTCGCCTTCACCATCTTCGACGATCCGGATTCGCAAACCCTGGAAGCCGGCCGCGAAGTCTACGCCCTCTTGACCGACCTCGGGTTCCGCACCACCAAAGGGGTATGGCCAATCCGCGGTTCGGGAACGCCTTCCGACCATGGCGGCACGTGCGCCGAACCAGCCTACCGCGCCTGGGTGCAAGACCTCCAACGGAAAGGGTTTGAGATTGGCCTGCACAACGCAACCCTGCATACATCCATCCGTGAACAGACCCAGTTGGGCCTGGAGACATTCGCGGAGTACTTCGGCGGGTATCCCGTTACCCTGGCCCAGCATTACTATTGCGACGAAAACATTTACTGGGGCGACCAGCGTGTCAGCGGCCTCTACCGCCTGCTTTATAGCGCTATGACGCGCGGCCGGAACCGCCATCGATTCCACGGAAACATCCCCGGACACCCGGAGTTCTGGGGCGACCTCTGCCATCGACATATTCGCTACGTGCGCAATTTCACCTTCTCCGAAACCAACACGCTGCGCGCCTGTCCCTATATGCCTTACCATGATCCCGGCCGGCCGTATGTGAACTATTGGTACGCTTCCTCGGAGGGCGCCACAGTAGAGCCCTTTGCGGATAGGATCGGCGAAGCCCACCTGGACCGGTTGGAGGCCGATGGTGGAGCGTGCATCATGTACACACACTTCGGCCTCGGTTTTTGGGACGGTAGAATACACCCGCGATTCGCCGAGCTGATGACCAGCCTGGCGAGAAGGAACGGCTGGTTCGTGCCGGTTTCAGAACTCCTCGATTACCTGCTGGACCTGCGCGGCGGCCAATCGGTATTGCTGGCGGGGCAGAGGCGCGAACTGGAGAGGCGCTGGCTGCTACACAAGGTCCGCTTCGGCAACGCCTGAACCCGGCCTCCGTCTGCGCCACACGGCGAACCCAGCCACGCAGATGAGCGCCACCCCGGAAATCGCCGCTCCGGCCGCAAAAGAAGCGGGTTCATAAGCGAACCGCACCAAATGCCTGCCGGGCTGCAGCAGCACACCGCGGAATAGGTAATTCGCAGTGATCCAGTGCGACCGCCGTCCATCGACGTACACCTTCCAGCCGGGGTAGTCGCTGTCGTTCAGCACCAACAAGGCGGGACGCTCCACCGCCGCATCGATCTTCACTTCCTGCGAAGTGTACGACAGAATTCTGGCAGCGCGCACTCGCTCGCGGGGTAGGGTGTTGAGATGCCCAATCGCCGGCATATCCGTGGTTTCCAGACCGGTTGAGGAAACTACCGCAGTTTGAAATATGTCGAAATCCGGAGATCCCAGGCTAGCCAGCGCCGCCGCGTCATCCTGCGCCACTTCCACGCTGGAAAACAAAGCCGCCCGCGGAAGGTAGTCGGGGTATTCATAAATCTTGATCTCGTGGTCGTAAACCTGACGGAACGCCTTTTGTGCAACGTCGCCGTTGAATCGCGGGTCGCCCCAACCCGCCCAAGCCGCACAAGTGTCCCCTTTTGGCCCCGCCGTGGTCGTGAACAGCAACTCCACGGTCTGTCCCATGTACGCGCTCAGATCGACCAACCCCGGAATCCAGCGGCGCTCCGCCGGATTGTGCTTGGGATCGATATAACGGTCGTACAGCGACCGAATCCGTCCGGCGCTGTCCCGTATTTCTAGCCGGAACTCCACGCCGTCTCCGCAGAGCGGCATGGATCCGTCGTAAACAGAGGGCTGCATGGCCAGGCTGAAAGAGAACTCGCGGCTGGCAGGTGTGACGGTAATCTTGAACGGTAGCCGCTCGTAGATCGGGTGCTCATATAGAACCGCCTTGGTCTCCCCGGAAATAGTGAATGTCCGGACTTCGATCAGGTTTTCCCGTCCCGGCAACAGCCGGCCCTCATTCTGCCGGACAATCTCCGGCGCCCGCCCTGGCGTTAATATATACGGTTCCAGCGACAAGAGAAATTTCACCGATGAGAGTTGCAGCAGCCGCTGCTTGAGGGGGCTATCGAAAGGCGGCCACCGCAAACCCGTGAAGCTGTTAACGAGATCCCCGCGTGCCCCCGGAGGTATGTCCTCCCGCAAGAAGAACCGAATAAAATCATAGTATTTGCGGTAATACAGGGCATCCACTCCGCGTATATCGCCGAGCTGAAAAACGCCGGACCAGTCGGGATGCAGAATTCCTTTTCTTCCGACGACGCGCTCTTCAGATCCGGTCCCGGCCTTCAGATAATCGATGTAGGGGGCGCCCCGGTACGGATTCGCATCGTCGCTGGCCGAGTCTGTCAAACCATAGTAAACCGGATAAATGTAGTCACCGGCCACCTCCACCGCCAGTAGAGCCACCAGCGCGGCAGACAGCCATGTCTGGGAAGCGGGGCGGGCCGGGCCAAGTAGAACGAGCGCCGCCAGGAACAACAGCGCGCCGGCGCCCGCTAGGCTCAAATAAAACTCATGCAGGCGTACGTTTGCGGCTCGCACCGGGAACCATGAAAACGCCAGGGCCCCGACTAACATTCCAAAGACAATCAAAATCGATACGATGAGGCGACGGCGGTTTATCGTGTCCGTCAAGACACAATGGATGCCGCATGCGCACAGCACGGCAAGCGCGAAGGCCAAAAGTGGTTCGTCGTACTTCGGAAACAGGATCAATTGCCAAAACGGCAGATGCCCGATCCAATTGATTATGGGCGCGCCGTACCGCTTTAGAACGATAACTGCGGCGGATCCAAAAAAGAAAAGCGTGAGGCGCCGTTTGCCGGCAAAGCGTTTTTCGAGCCTCCTAGTGAGACCTGCCAGCGCCACGACCGCAAAAAGGATCTGAACGACTCCCATAAAACCCCGCAGACTGGCGATCCCGCCAAGGCCGGGAGCGACGGAAGGCCCGGCTCCGAAGAGCATGGGCATGACATAAGTGAAGAGCGAGATACCTAACGCGTCGTGCGCCAGGCCAGGCACGTATCCATTCAGGTTCGCGGGCTGATGCGTGTTGAAAGAAAGCCTCGTGAATTCGAAAAATGGAACCAGGAGAAAGGCCGCCAGCGCCAGTCCCAGTCCTTGAACGAAGAGGAAGTACTTCAGTTGAGTGACTCGTGCGGTGCGCGTATGCGGACCCGCGGCCAGCCGGAAGAAGAAGTAGGCGCCGCAAAATGCCAGAGCCAGAAACGCGCTTTCCGGCATGCCACCCACAATACAAAGGAAGGTAACTGCGATCGACAGCATCGCGTTGCCGGCGCTTTGCTCGCGTAACAGGCGCTCCGTGGCTAGAAACATGGCGGGAACAAGCATCTCCACGCTCAAATGCGGCATGTTGTAAAAGAGGATATAGTAGCCCGACAACATGCAGGCGACGCCGCCGGCTATGGAGGGGACAAAAGGCAGAAAAAGACGCAAGAAAAGGTACGTACAGAAGCCCGTCACAAGAAAGCGGGCGAGGATGAAGAAATTGTAAGTCCGCGGCCCGGGAACCATGGCATACAGGAAGAAGAGAGGGCTGAACGGCTGCGACTGCATGTCCGCGGCTAGGGGCGCCCCGTACGATTCGTAAGGATTCCAAAGCGGCAAATGTTTTTCGTGCAAGTAAACATGGTGGACCAACGCCGCATACGGCTCCGGTAGCCAGGCGGCGGCCCCCGAGTCGTTGCTGCGAGGAATGGCAGGTCCTGGGCGGCTGCCGTAGAAGGCGCCATCGGGCAGGATACTGGCCGTAATGCCGCGCGATGCGGTGAGCAGAGTCTTATTTCCCCAGATGAAAGGAAAGAAGCACAGGTGCAATGCCAGGATGAGTAAGAGTGCGGCGGAAAAAGTCTGGCGTTTGGCCAGCCAGGCGCTTACCTCCATGCGGCCGGCTCCGCAAGATCCTGCAATTCCAACCCGGCATCCTCCAGATTGCGCCCGAGGTGGGGACTGTAAAACGGATCGCCGCGCTCCAGGCAGGCGGCCCAGCGCTGCTCGAATAAATAGCGTTCTTCCAGACGGACGCCCGCCTGGCGCGATTGGCACTCATAGTGGCGCAATAGAGCCGCCGGTTCCACGATCACTTCGTAGCCGGCTTGACGCGCCCGCAGGCACAAGTCCACGTCATTATAGTTTACCGGGAACGATTCGTCGAAGCCGCCCAGTTCCTTGAAAACGCTCTTGCGGATCGCCAGACACGCGCCGGTCACGGCGCTGACGTTGCGCGTGAACGGCAGCCAGTTCCAATACGGGGAGCCAAAGGTGTTGCGATGCAAATGTCCGGCGCCTTCCATAATGCCGATAACCATGCCTGCATGCTGGATAGCGCCCGATGGGTATACCAGCTTCGCGCCGACAGCCCCCACCTCACGCCGGCTAACGTGCGCCAGCATGGCGGTTAGCCATTCGGATTCGAGCGGCTCGACATCGTCGTTCATAAAGACCAACACGTCGCCGGTAGCCTGCCTGGCGCCCAGATTATTCATGGCCGCAAAGTTAAATGGCCCCGAATATGGCACGCGCGTGCAGGCGCGAGCATCCAGAAGCCGGTCCATCGCCGGGATGTCGCCTGCGCGGTGCTGCACGATCACCAGTTCCCGGTGGGCGTGCGCGGTGCGCTTGTCGATCGCCTCCAGGCAACGCTTGAGGAGTTTCGCATTCCGCGAACAAATGATCAGGCTGGCGCGCAAGCCGTCGGGGACGGACCAGCGGACGCGATAGGTGTTGGGAAAGGCGCCCGACGTCACCACTGCCTGGGCATCGCGCCGCGCGGCCGCTTCCGAAAGAGCCTTTAGTCCGGCAGCTTGCGTATAGGGTTTGGCTGCGGCATCCAGAGCCGTCGAATCCGGGTGCTGCCGCCAGTGATAAAGTACTCGCGGAATGTGCCGGATCGCCCCCGGCCGCGCGGCCAGGCGCAGGGCCAGATCGTAATCCTGGCTGCCGTCAAATCCGGCGCGAAACCAGCCCAGTTCCCGCAGCGTCCGGTTGCGGACCACCAGTAAATGGCCCAGGTACATGCCGCATCGCAGCAGGTCCAAAGAGAATGCGGGCTTGAAGATCGGCTGCACCCGGCGGCCCTGGCTGTCCAGGTAATCTTCGTCGCTATACAACAGGTCGGGTTGCGAATCCTGGACGGCTTGGGCCACGCAATCGAGCGCGTGCGGCGCCAGTACGTCATCCTGATCCAGGAAACCGGTGTATTCTCCGCCAGCCAATTCCCCCGCCCGGTTCAAAGCACCCGCAATGCCCAAGCGCTCGCCGGATCTTACAAAGCATATGCGGGGCTCGGTCGACATCAAGGCGGTAAAATAATCGTCCACCCAATCCTGTGTGGAGGCATCGTCGCACACACAGAGTTGCCAGCAGCCGTAGGTCTGATGGAGGACCGAGGCAACCGCCGCTTCCAACCAGTCCCGTCGGGGATTGTGCACCGGCAGAATCAGGCTGATGAGCGGTTCTCTGGTGCGTCTCCGCTCGCCTAGCGCCGGTTCGCTTTCCACCCATAGCCGGTAACGGTCCGCCGTGAAATGAGGATTCACCAACTTTAGATAGAGCGGATGCAAGGGAGAATGCAGGAGCAATTGGCCCAGCCGCCCTTTCCAATCCCCCAAGAACCGGCCGGGCCATTGCAGGGTGCGCAGGAACCGGCTATTCTCAATGTCGAGTAGCCGCCTCTCTAACTCCGCGTAATGCCGGACCGCCTGCCTCTCGCCTGTTTCGATGCACGAAAGGGCCTCTTCCAGAAATCCTGCGAGCGTCAGCAGTTCCTGCCGCGCCGGCGGAGAATCCGTGCGGCGCAGCAGCTCCCGCAGTTCTGCGATTGCCCGGCGTAGCTGTGTAGTGTTTGCGGCCAGTCCTTCCTCACATTACGCAGTTGCGGTTTGGCGCCCCGCATACGCTTCCAATACATCGCCTACCGTACCACTCAGGATCAATTCGCCATGGTCTAGCCATATGGCGCGGTCGCACAACTGCCGGATCATACCCGAATGCGATACGCACAGCAGAGTCTTCCCCGCATTTCGGAATTCGTGTACCTTATCGATGCATTTGGCCTGAAACGCCGCGTCGCCCACCGCCAGGACCTCGTCGATCAGCAGAATATCGGGATCCCTGTTTGCGGCCACGGAAAACGCCAGACGCATCACCATGCCTGTGGAGTAGGTCCGCAATGGCTCATCGATGAATTCACGGATCCCCGAGAACTCCACGATGCGTTCGAACGCCTCGACCGTCTGCCTGCGCGACAAACCAAGTAGCGCGGCATTTAACCGGACATTCTCCCGTCCCGTGAGATCGGGATGAAAACCCGATCCCAATTCCAGTAAAGCGGCCAACTGCCCGCTCACTGCAACAGTGCCTCCGTCGGGCTGCGAGATGCCCGCCACGAGACCCAGCAACGTGCTTTTGCCGGCTCCGTTGCTCCCAATAACGGCGAGGCTCTCACCGCGCTCCACGGAAAAGGAAACGTGTTTTAGCGCGAAGAACGGATCGTCCTTTTGCCGCGCGAAAAATCGCGTGAGATGATTGCGTAGCAGCATCTGCCCGGGATGGCGGGCGAATCTCTTGGAGACGTTGTGAAATTCAATCACGCTCATGATTTCTCATAGATGATCGGAGAACCGCGGTTTTAGAGTACGGAAGACCACCAGTCCCAAAGCCAGCATGAACATCGAGATCCCAGTGAGCTTGAGCAGCAGCACGCCGCCCGGCCGCCCCCCCTCCATCAGAATGTCGCGCATAGCCATCACCAGCGCCGCCACCGGGTTGAGCTGGTAAATCGCCCGATAGCTCGCGGGAATGATGGCAAAAGAATAAACCACGGGCACCATCCAGAACAGAACGGTGTTGGCCGATTCCACTAGATAACGCATGTCCCGGATATATACGTTGAGCGCGGACGTGATTAGGGAAAGGCCGCACACGAAGATCACTTCCATTCCCCAGATCAACGGCAGCAAGAGCCAGTTGCGGTTCGGGGTTTTTCCGAACAGGAACGCCAGTCCAAGTAAAAGACCGATCTGAATGAACAGATGCAAGCAGTTTGAGAGCACCGCGGCCAACGGAATGATTTCGCGCGGCGCCGGCACGCGCTTGATGAGGCCGGCATTATCGACCACGGAAGTTGTCCCGGAAATCCAGGCGATGGTGAAGAAATTGAAGGGGACCAGGCCGCACATCACGAACAGGGCGAAATCCGGGTTGGGGTTCTTGAGTATTTTGGTGAAAACGAATGTCAGTACGCCCATCATCACCAAAGGATTCAAAAGCGACCAGAGCACGCCCAGCGACATGTTGCGATAACGGATCTTAAAGTCCTTTGCGATCAAACTGGACAAAAGGAAAAGAGAATCGCCACGCCACATGATTGGAGCCGCATTGGAAACTCCCGAGTATAGCACACGCTACGTCACCGTGTTCTTCGGACGAATTGGACGAATTGAGGTAGACTTGATCGTTCGGCCCCCGCGTGACAGGTCGCCGGCCTGCCGCTATCCGATACTCCTAGACACGATGACGAGCCGCATCCACTCCATAAGACTGGTGGTTCTACCGCCGCCACCGCCCAAGCCCGTTGGACGGCGGGTGCTGTCATGACCGGCGGCGGACGCCTGCGGGAAATAGCTTTCGATCTGTACGAGCGGTATGTTCTGCTCGAACACATAGGCGAGCTGTTTCGGCCGGGTGAATCCAGGTACAACGTCCTGGATGTGGGCGGACACACGGCGGCATTCTGGCCTGGATTTCCGTCTCTAGCCGGATGTTTGATTCCGGGCGCAAGCGTGGCCGTCGTGGACATAGTTCCGAGCGCCGGATTGCAGAATTACGTGCAAGGCAGTGGAGTGCAGCTTCCATTTCGCGATGGCGCGTTCGACCTGGTTTGTTCGCTGGACACGATCGAGCATATCCCCGTCGAATGCCGCCCGGCGTTCTTGTCGGAACTCCTCCGGGTCACTCGGGATGGCCTGTATTTGGCGTTCCCGTTCGACTCCGCCAGCAACCGTTGGGCGGAAGCTGTTGTCGTCGAGTATGCGAATGTCATACTAAAAGATCCTATTCCGGCCCTGCAAGAGCACTGTCGGTTCGGCTTGCCCGATCGGGATTCGGTGACGCTCCTGTTATCGCGCAGCTCGTATCCCTGGATCGGCTTCGCGCAAGGCAACACCGACGTCTGGCTGCTGATGATGCTGACTTATCACAGTCTGCGAAGGCCCGGTACCGATTTCGTCCAGGAGCTCAATCGCCGTTTCAACCAGGTCTACTCGGCCCAGGACTGGGCGGAGCCTCACTATCGTGCCGGATATCTGCTTTCGAAGAGCCGCACCATTGCGGAACTGGAAGCGGTACGCGCGTCTTTCGGGTCCGCCGGCAAAAAGGCCGATCTGCAGAGTGTGCTGGCGTTTTGTCAGCTATTTTTGAGTATCGCGCATAACGGGCGAGCGGTTGTTGACAAAGACAGGCATATTCGGAACATCGAACAGGAACTGGTGGACGCGCAGGAGCGGGAAGACCGGCACGTTCGCCAGGTCGAATGCGAACTGACGGAGTCATGGGCCTATAGGCAGAAATGCGGCGAGTTGGCCGCCACGTTGCGGATTCTGGAGAGCGGCCTTCTCGGTACGCCACAGTCGCTGGCGTTGGAAGACACGCTGGCGGAGTGGCCGCAAGCCCGGCTGTCACGATTGCTCGAGGCGGCCGGGCAGGCGCGTGCCGGCGAAATCGATAACAAGCTAGTGCAGGTGTCCAGTCAGTTGGACCACATGGCGGCCCGATTGGATCGGATGGCGGCCGAGACGGCACAAGACCGGATGACGGCACGGGCCGCCGCAGCCCAGGCCGCCCAGTTGGACCGGATGGCGGCCGAAGCGGCACAAGACCGGATGGCGGCCCAGGCCGGTCAGTTGCAGACGATCCGGGAAAGCATTGAAGGGATCCAAAGCAGCATGGAATTTCAATCGCGTCTGGATAACCGGATGCGGGATCTGGAAATCGGCCTAGTCACGAACAAGCGCGCGATTCAAGCCATATACGACAGCCGGATATGGAAGGCGCTGTGCACCATGGGCGGAATGCTGCAGCGCTTGACGGGACGCGGCGCCGTATCGCGGGGCGGGACTTGGGTACCGCGGGAAGCAGCCGCCGAGCCCGCAGCCCAGTCGTATCGCGACACCGCCGATAGTTTCCAGGCTTTGGTGTGCGACAATCCAATCGACGGCAGCGTCATACCCGTCCGGAATGTAGTCGAAATTAGCGGATGGGCGGTCGCTGAATCCGGGATTGATCGCGTTCTGATCCAAATTAACGACGATCCTCCGCTGCTCGCGTCGTACGGCGTTCCGCGGCCGGATGTAGCGCGCAGCCATCCGGCGGTAGGCGCCGCCGGGCAATCCGGCTTCCGGTTTTTCTGGGATCCGACGGGCTTGCCGGAAGGCCCCTGTACGGTACGCGTCACGGCTTTCACCCGGGGCGGGCGAACTCAGGAAGCGATTCGCAATGTCCTGATCGATTGGACCACGCCACCGGGTTACGGCTTGTGGATTGCCCGCAACGAACCAACCGTTGAACGCCTGCGCCAGATGCGGCGCGAGGCGGGCAACTTTGCCGCGCGCCCGCGCATCAGCATCGCCGTTCCGGTATATAAGACGCCTATTGCCTTACTTACCCGTTGTATCGAATCCGTGTTGGAGCAGACCTATCCGGAGTGGGAGCTATGTCTGGCCGACGACGGCTCGCATGACGCAGATCTTGCCGCCCTCCTGCGGCAATACGCAAAAGGCGATGCTCGCATCCGGGTCGCCGCACTGGAACGAAATCTCGGAATTTCAGGCGCTACCAATGCGGCATTGAGACTGTGTACGGGAGAGTATGTAGCTTTTCTAGATCACGACGACGAGTTGGCGCCCTTCGCGTTGTCGGCGGTTGTAGAGGCCATCAATGACGATCCCGATACCGAGGTTTTCTATTCCGATGAGGACAAACTCGACGAAAAGGGCCGCCGCTACGACGCGTTCTTCAAACCCGATTGGTCTCCCGACCTCTTGCTTTCGCTCAACTATATCTGCCATTTGGTTGTAATGAAACGCTCGCTTGTGGAGCGTCTCGGCGGGCTGGACGAGAGCTACAGTGGGGCTCAGGATTACGAGTTCGTCCTGCGCGCCAGCGAACGCACGCAGAAAATAAGGAGGATCCCCAAAGTCCTCTATCACTGGCGGGCAGTCGCGGGCTCCGCTGCCAAAGCGTCGGAAGAAAAGCCGCAAGCCAGCGCCGATGGAAAGCGGGCCTTGGCGGCGTATGTCGAGAGAAACATGCCCGGCGCCTGCGTGGAAGAGACGGGGATATGCCGCTATCGGGTTCGTTATCCGATTGCCCTAGAGCCGCGTGTCAGCATTCTGATACCTACGGGCGGTCACAAGAACGTCTTTCGCGCAGTGGACGAGGTACTGGAAGAGACGATCCATCGGAACTATGAGATCTTGCTGATCGATAACTCGCGTACAGCGCGCGTGGAAGAATATGCCGCTCGTTTGGCCGGGCGAAAAGCGCCCGTGCGATATTTCGACTGGCGCGGCAAACCGTTCAACTTCTCTCAGATGAACAACGCGGCGGCCCGTACTGCGGCGTCGCCATATGTCCTCTTTTTAAATGACGACACAGCGGTCATTTCGGCCGAGTGGCTGACCGCGATGCTGGAGCATGCCCAGCGTTCGGAGGTCGGCGCAGTCGGCGCGCAGTTGTGGTATCCGAATAACTTGATCCAGCACGCCGGCGTAGTCATGGGCATGGGCGGCAATTGCAGCCATGCCTTCAAAGGCGTGCCGGCTGAGCTGCAGCATTGTTACTTTGGCTTTCCCAATCTGATCCGCAACTGTAGCGCCGTCACGGGCGCCTGCCTGCTGGTCGCACGGGAGAAGTTCTTCGAGGCAGGGGCATTCGACGAAGTCAACCTGGCGGTAGCCTTTCAAGACGTGGACCTGTGCCTGAAACTTCTGGAACTTGGCTATCGCAACGTGTACACCCCGTACGCAAAGCTCTACCACTATGAATCGGCCACCAAGACCGAGAAGGATAAGATCCCGGATCCCATGGAAGACGCTTTCATGAAGAGAAAATGGGCCCGGTATATTGCGGACGATCCGTATTACAACCCGAACTTGGCACGCCAGAAAGAGGACTTCAGCCTGGCGATTGATTGAGACTGGGCGGCGGCATGAGCTGGATTGGTTGTGTTGACACACTCGCGGACACGTGCATATCCGGATGGGCTGCCGACGATACCTGCCGGGACACGGTTCAGGTCGAAGTGATTGTCAATTCATTAACGGTGGCGGCTGTTTCGTGCGAAATCCTCCGGGAAGACCTGGTCGCGGCTGGCATTGGCGACGGCCGCAGGGGTTTTCGTTTCGATCCCAGCGGGCACCTCAGGCCAGGCCGCAACAATCTGGAGGTGCGCTACGCTGGCACCGATTTGGTGGTTCCCAAGGGCCGGGGCCATTGGGTCAGGCGCCGCGGAGGCGGGATCTCGGAATGGGAAGCCGCCTTCCTCGCGGCGCTTGAGGCACATCACGAATTTAGACCGGAGCATCATGTTTGCGGGATAGGAAAAGGCGCGGCAGAGCTGGAGCGCGTCCTTTTAGAAGCGGGAGCCCCATTTCGGAAATTCACTGGTATGGAAGTGCCATCCGATCCGGCTGGCATCCGGCTGGACGAGAAAGCGGATCTGGTGGTTTCATGGGCGTGGACCATGCCGTTCCCGGAAACCCTACGGGTCTTGCAGCGGCTTGTGCAATGCTACATGCATAAGCCCGGCTTTCTGGCAGCCGGTTTCATCGAAACCCCTGAGTCTTCCAGGCAAATCCGCCAAGCTTTTCAGGGGTTTGGTGCTCTGCGGGTGAATCTGGAGTCCATCGCGCCGGCGCAGGATGCCATGCGCCGGATTTTCGGCTTTGCGGAAATTGAGGCCGTTAAAGCACAGGCGGAAGCTGTGCCGGTTCTAGCCCACATTCACGTGCCGAAGTGCGCGGGGACGTCTTTCCGCGCTCTATTGGAGAGATACTTCGGACCGAGGCACCTGGGATTGTACGTCAACGATACGTATTTCGTATATGGCGACGAAGCTCTACGCGGCCATCTGTTGCAGGATCCGGAGATACGGGGGTTCAGCTCACACCATGTGCGCGTATTCCCGCACTGGCTGGCCGGACGTGAAATGCTATATATCGCGTTCTTGCGCGATCCTATCCAGCAGTTTGTCTCGTACATGACGCACATCAAGAAGCGTTATTCCACGATCACTTCGACCAGCCTCCTCGAAGCAGTGCCGCCGGACGCGCCCCAACTGACATTGCGCGAGTTCGCCAGGTGGCTGCTGAGTCAGCATCGCGACATTCCCTTCCGGGAGAATCACAATGTCAACTTCTTCGCCCGCCACAGCGACCCGGCAGTTCTAGATCGTTTGGAAGCGGCAAAAGCCGCTCTCGCAGAATTTTTTTTCGTTGGCGTTACGGAACGAATGGAGGAGAGCGTGGCTAAATTGGCGGTGCAGGTGCGGGCTGCCGGTCTGGAATTTCCGCCAGGCCCCTTACCGGTCGAGAACACGTCGGCTGAATACCGGGACGACCTGAGTTGGATCAACCCGGATGACGAGGTGGGGTCGTTACTGCTGCACTCGGTGGAGAAAGACCGGCAACTCTACAATTGGGCTGCGGCGCGCATCGCCGGGTAGTTCGGGCAGAGCGCTGTGGAGTGGGACTTGCAGTGGGTTGCGTATATCCCACTAAGCGTCTATCCTGAATGAGGATGACCGATATGAGAACGCACGTCGTACTGCCCGGCGATCTGGTGGCGGCGATCGACCATCTGGTGGGCAAACGGGGCCGAAGTAGTTTTCTCAAACAGGCCGCTTGGGAAGAGGTCAAACGCCAGCGGCTTCTGAGACTGCTCGAAAACCCACAGCCAATCTGGAAAGTTGAGGATCACCCGGAATTGAAAGACGGGGCTGGGGCGTGGGTCGAGAGAATGCGCGCCGAAGACGAGGACCTGGACCGGCGGCGCAACGGGCGCTGATGGCCATCTACCTTTTGGACACGTCCGTCATCGTGGATGCCATGAACGGCAGGAGAAATCGCCGCGAGTTGCTAGCCGATCTTCTTCGCCACGGCAACGCCCTGGCCTGCTGCACGATCAATGTCATCGAAGTTTACACGGGTATGCGCCCTCATGACGAAGCAGCCACTGCCGAGTTTCTGGGCAGCCTTGGCTATCATGAGGTCACACTCATGACCGCAAGAAGCGCCGGGCGGCTCCGGTATGACTGGGCGCGTAAAGGCCAAACCCTCTCGCTCGCCGATGCGACTATAGCTGCGGTCGCCCTGGCGCACGGCTTGATGTTGATGGCCGACAACATCCGGCACTTTCCCATGCAGGAACTGCAGTTGTATCCGATGTCCGGATAGCCAGTGACTTCGTCTCAGCCCGGAACTCACCGTCGCCACAACCCGCAGCGCAATGTCACAACAGTGTTGATACAATTGTCTGGTGGAGCGGCGGGCGGTTGAGTTCGAATGGGACGAAATCAATCGCGGCCACCTCGCTCGGCACCGGGTGGCTCCGCGCGAAGCGGAAAGCGCGGTTCTGGACAACAATGCGGTACTCCTGGAGCTCCAGTTCGAGGCAGGTGAAGAGCGCACCAAAGCGTTGGGGATGACGGCTTCCGGCCGCATTCTGGCAGTCGTGTTCACACTTCGTGGCGACGTAATTCGGCCTATCCGCATATACCGCGCCACGGCGGCTACAGAGATTGTATATAGACCGGAGAGGAGAATGATCGAAAAAGGCAAGATGCCGAAGTTTTAAGTCAGAAGCAGACGAAGCGGCATGGAGGAGGCCGCTGCCACAGGCCAGACCACCACGCTTTCCCAAGTGTTGCAGCGCGCCCGCCAGCGGTCAGGCGCGACACCAACAGTATCGATCCGGATCGCTCCGGAAGATATCGCCCGTGCGCGTGGGTTGGCGGAGAAGAAGGGCCTGCGCTACCAAACTTATCTCAAGATGCTGCTGCACGAAGCACTCGAGCGGGAGCAGAAGCGCATGCCGGGATAACGCCCGGCTCGAATGCCGTACTCGCTTAACTAACGCTGATGCCGCTCTTCATGCCCTCACTATACCACAGAGGCCCGCTAAGTTTCAAGCCAGCCACTGGCGTCAACCCCTGCGTCCCAAGAGTGAATGCCGGCGGCTAACGCCTTCCTTCCCTTCGCCTTGTCAGCAATCATCTGAAAACGTAGTTTTCTGAACTTTGGCCGTCGGTGGGCGACATGATCGCGCCGAAGGCGCCCAGTCATCTATCCGATCATCTGCGTATGGCGTATCTTGGGAGAGTGGGTGAAACGCAGACAGATAATCGGCCCGGCGAGGGCCTTCGCCCGCGCCGATGTCTGAATCCCGAATGCAACGCCGTGTTTGCTCTGTGTCGTAGTTGCGACCGCGGACACCGCTATTGCCGTCCCGCCTGCCGGCAGCAAATGCGGCGACAGCAGGTGCTGGCAGCCGGCCGTCGTTACCAGGCGTCAGCGCCTGGCAAGCAGGCGCATTGTCGTCGTCAGCAAGCCTATCGGCGGCGTCAATCGGAGGGTGTGACGCATCGGTCCCGTTTCGGTCATCACCCCGCAGCCGCCTCCTGGCCCTGACTTGACCCAATGCGCTGTCTGCGGACAGACCAACCGCTGGCATAACCCGTCTTACCGATTGCCGGTTAGGCGGCCACGCCCCCGGAGGTATCGCCGCTCGGCCAATGTCCAAAATTCTAGTTTTTCGATGATCGCTAACATCGCCTTACCAGTTCCAATTCAGCCGATAGACCTCAGCGATGTGCATCTCGACCGGAACGGTAGTCCGAACCACGTTTCCACTCGGGACCACTTGCTGAAGCGAGTCTTCATCCGCCCCAAAGATTTTGATAAGCTCTGCCGCTGTGCATCTACGCGCATCCGGAAAGCGAATTTCGATGGTCAATTTGTCCGTGTTTTGAAGCACTTGGTGCTCAAACCATTCAAGATTCGTGACGAAAGAGTCCTTTACATTGCTTTCCAAAGTGACTTCCACCGAATCTCCTTTGCGAATCTGACCTGTAAACCTGGCATAGACATAGCCTTTGCGACTCTCAAATTCGACCACACGCCCAGGGCTCGTTATCCTGGTCGGTTCAATCTTCCCATCGCCTCCGGTCTTGCTGACGAGCACTTCGCTGCCGTCCCGGTTGAACTTCATCGTCTGCGTGCGTGCCCATGTGGCGCTCCTGCCCGTGGGATCCAAGATCGTCACCACATCAGTGACGTCAGTGCGTGTAAGGAGACCAATTCTCCCTCTTCTAAAAGGGAGGTGCAGCGAGGGAATTCCCGAATAAAACCCCTGATAAAGTACGAGGCCTAATACCAGCCCGAGGGTATAAAATGGTCGGCTGTTAGGGCCGAAATTCTTGAGGAAGACGATCAGCGTCGACCCTACAGGGACTGCAAGAACCGTGCCGAGCTTCTTGACATCGTATGTTTCGAATCGCTCGAGAAAATACCGAAAGACGAACCCTACAAAAATTCCAAAGCAGGCAGATCCAATCGGTGCGACGATTTCTTCCATATCGTGGCAGGTAGTATATCACAATTTAATTGTCACAACAGCGTTGATAATGCAATTGTCGTCGTGAGGCGGCGGAGAATGTTGAGTTTGAATGGATCAAATAAATCGTCGAACACGTTTTTGGCGCGCCCTACTTTTTCTCCGCCCGGAACTTCGCCCACGCCAACTGCGACTTGCCCACCTCGAACAGCAGCTTCAGCGCGTTCACCTTCTCCGGCGGTACTAACTCGCCTGACAGGAATTGCCGCAAGGCCTCAGACCGCCGCAGCTTGCCCGACGACGTCCGCGGCAGCGTTCCCGCTTCCAGTAACTCCACATCCCGCGGCTTCAATGAAAGGCCTTTCAGGATGCAGTGGTTGATCTCGGCGATCACCTCTTCTTCGGGCCGCTTCTTGTGCGGGTCCTTTTCGGCCAGAATAAAGAGTTGCTCGCCTTCGCCTTCGACCATAGTGCTCACCGCCACGGCGCAGCCCTTGCGCACACCTTCCACGTCCAGCAGCAGCTCTTCCATCTCCTGCGGAGCGTAGTTGCGCCCGCGAATGATGATCAGGTCCTTGGCCCGTCCGGCAATGTAGAGTTCGCCTTCGTGAAAGAAGCCCAGATCGCCCGTGTCCAGCCAGTCGCCATGAATCATGTTGGCGGTCAACTCAGGGCTTTCCCAGTAACCCTTGGTGATCGACGGCCCTTTAACCCATATGCGGCCCACGCGCCCCTCCGGCACGCGCTGCTCCCGGTCGTCGAAGATGGCTACTTCCACGCCCGGCAGCGCCCGGCCGACGGATACGATACGCCGGCCGTCGCCCAAGTGCGCGGTGCCGCCGTTCCACAAGCCCTCGCGGCTGAATTCCGTGAAGCGCGGCAAGTCGTCGAGACCGGTGAAGGTGACGCCCAATCCGGCTTCGGCCAATCCGTAGACCGGCGTCATGGCCGTGGGCTGGAAGCCCCAGCGCGCGAAACGCTCGGTAAAGCGCTGGACGCCGTCGGATTCGATCGGCTCCGCGCCGTTCAAGGCAGCCCGCCAGTGCGACAGGTCCACCCCTTCCATCTCCTCGTCTTTGATCTTGGTGGCGCACAAGCTGTATGCAAAATGCGGCGCCGGCGAAATCGCCGATTTGTAGCGCGACAAGGTGCGCAGCCAGATGGCCGGCTTGGCAAGGAAAGTATCCGGTCCCATGTAAGTTACTGTGCCGGGGTAATACATCCCCAGATACAAGCAACCCACCAGGCCCATGTCGTGATAGAGCGGCAGCCAGCACACGCAGCCGTTATCGATTTCGTCCTCGCCGCGGTACACCAGGCACTGCTGCATCATCGTCAGATTGGCCAACAGATTGGTGTGTGTGACCATCACGGCCTTAGGCTCGACCGTTGTCCCCGAAGAGAATTGCAGGAACGCGGGTTGCTCCGGATCCACTTCCACCGGCTGCCAGCGTCCACCGCCGGTCTGTAAATCCTTGGCATCCAGAACCTCCCGTAGCGACTCTATACCCACTACCCCAGGGCCAAGCAGCTTCCGAATGCGGCTTTCGGTAATCAGGTACCGCGCCCCGATCTTGGTCAACATTTTCCGTAAGCGGGCGAAGTATTCGTCGAGCTTGCCCAATCGGAATGGCGGATAGAGCGCCGCTGGAATGCCGCCGGCAAGCTGCACCCCCAGCAGAGAATCGAAAAACTCGATCGATGTGGAAAGAATCAAGGCCACGCGGTCGCCCGGCCGGAGCCCGCTCGCCTGCAACGCCGCGGCGGCCTTCTGCGCGCGGCGCAGCACGTCCCGGTACGGATAAAAAGTAGCTTCCTCGGAGGGCGCTACGAAGCGCGCGCCCCAGCGTGTACATGTCTCCAGCTTCAGTAGAATCTCGGGTAACGTGGCGCCTTTGAGCGTCAGCGCACTCATGCCTGCGGCTCCGGCTCGCAAACCCGGCTGGCGATCATCTTCACCAGATCCTGGACGGTCTGCAGCTCCTGCCATTGTTCCAACCCGAAAGCGCAGCCAAAGTCCTGTTCGATGGTGGTTACCAGCACCACTTGCGCCAGCGAATCCAGTTGCAGGGCGTCCATCAGCGAGACGCTGGGACCGATCGCCGCGATCTGTTCCGGCGTCAGGTTAAGCTGTTCCTTAGCGATCTTTTTCAGATGCTCCAGAATGGTTTCTTCGTTCCATTTGACGAGCGTTTGTTCGGGCATTGGGCCTCTCTCCATTATGTTTGGTAACTGCCGACTGGCATGACCTTCTCCGGCGGCGGGATGACCAGCGGATCTTCCCGATGGTACATTTGCCCGATCCAATCGGCGTACTTGCGCTCCAGTACCGAGCGGCGCACTTTCTGCGTGGGCGTCACCAGTTCAGTGTCCAGCAATGCCGCCTCATTGAGGAAGCAGAATCGCTTGGCCTGCTCGAACGAGGAGAACTCGGCTTGCAAGCTTGCTAATTCCTGGCGGAAAAGCGCAACTACGCGCGGCGCCAGCAGTAATTCATCATAGCTGCTGAAAGCCAGCCCGTGCTGGGACGCAACGCGCGCCAGGTTCTCCGGATGGGCTACGATCAGCGCGCAGACGAACTTGCGGCCGTCCCCGACGATCAACGCCTGCTGAATATAAAGGCTGCGCTGCAGCGCGTGCTCCAGCGGTGCGCACGCTACATTCTTGCCATTCGAGAGAACCAGGATCTCCTTGCGGCGGCCCGTGATGCTGACGTTCCCCTCGGCGTCCATGCAGCCCAAGTCGCCGGTGTGCAGCCAGCCGTCCTCATCCAATATCTGCCGAGTGGCGGCTGCGTCCCGATAATAGCCCAGCATCACGTGCGGTCCGCGCGTGAGAATCTCGCCATCCTCGCCGATCCGCACTTCCACGCCATCGAGCGGGCGCCCCACGCACCCAATCTTCTCCCGGCGATATTCGTTGAGCGCGATCACCGGAGAGGTTTCCGTCATGCCATAGCCTTGCAGCACGTCGAAGCCGGCCGCGCGGAAGAAAAGTTCTACATCCGGGTTGAGCCAGGCGCCGCCGGAGACGAAGTATTGGAGACCATACAACTGGCGGTGAACTTTCGGATAGACCAGCACATTGGCCAGCGGAGCCAGCAGCCTTTGGGAGAGGCTGGCGGATTGTCCGGCCACCATCTTGGCCCGCGCGCACGCCACTGCGGCCTCGATCAATTTCCCGGCTATGACGCGCCGGTATGGTGCAAGCTGGGAGATCTGGATCTCCACGGCCTCCTTCACCTTTTCCAAAATCCGAGGCACGACCCCTATAATGTCGGGCCGGTGTATGGGCAACAGTTCTTTCAGATCGTGCGGATCGCCGTAAGCGATGCGCACGCCCTCGTGGAAGTAGCCAAAGCTGAGCGTGCGCTCCAAGACATGCGGCAGCGGCAGGACCGAAAGAGCCTGGTGGGCTGTATTGGAAGGGACTCGCGCCAGGCTGCCGCGCAGATCGGAAACGATATTGCCGTGCGAAAGCATTACGCCTTTAGGCGTGCCAGTAGTGCCGGAAGTATAGACAATGGTCGCCAGGTCGTGCGGCTCGGAGGCCAGCGAGTCGGTTCGGATACGATGCACCGCGGCCTCTTCGAATACGGGCGCTTCGGCGACAATTCCCGGCAAGGAGGTGGGGACGCCGGGCGTCTCCTCCATGGCCACGATGGTCCGCATACCCTCAGCCGATTCCGCGAGCAGAGGCCGCAGAATTTCCCATTGTGTCGCGCCGGCGATAATGGCCGCGCGGCACCCGCTGTGCCGCAACTGGTAGGCGATCTGCGAGGGCGATAGCGTGTTGTAAATCGGCACCACCACCAGGCGCGAAAGCAGAACGGCGAAATCCGCGATGTGCCACTCCGGCCGGTTCTCCGAGAACACCGCCACCCGGTCGCCCGGCGCCAGGCCGGAACGAAGCAGGAACTGCCGCAGCGCGAAAACCGCCCGCGAGAAACGCTCCGTGGACCAGACCGTCAACTCGCCGCGGTTTTGAAAACTCAGCAGACGGTCGAAACGATAACGGTCCAGATGGTGAAAGAAGAGGTGATTCAGCGTGGTGACGCCGTGGTTCGGCTGCATGCGGCTTCCATGGGGTTCGACGGATTACGCTTGGTGTCTTTTGAAGCTAACACGAAAGCCACAGTAGAATCAAGCGAATGCGAGTGAGCCGATAGTGGTACCGGCCTATTACGAAAGCGGATAACCGGGCAGTCCCGCCAGAGACAGGGCCAACATGCTCAGCATAACCAGGAACAACGCGCTGGCGGCGAACGACGCATCGGGCATCAAGTGAATGACGATGCCCAGGCTGGCCCCAAACGCCGTCAGCAACCACAGAATCCAGACGACCTGCCGCTGGTCCAGTCCCAGCGATGCTAATCGGTGCGAGCTGTGGTCGCATCCACCAAGCGAGATCGGCCGGCCGGCGAGCGTCCGTAGAATCGAAACCAGCGCCATATCGAAAATCGGATAGGCAAGTGTCAGTACCGGATAAACGAAGCCGGTCAGTAGAATGCCTTTATGCTGCGCCGGGCCAGCCAGGGCCAGGGCGCCCAGCGCGAAACCGGCCGGCAGGCTTCCGCAATCGCCCATGAAAATGCGCGCCGGAGGGTAATTGAAAAAGAGGAAACCGGCGAATGCCCCAGCCAGTATGGCGTACAGATCTGCATCCGCCGGGTATCCCTCGGAAGTTAGCAGCCATGCGCGAAACAGACAGACGATAATCACCACTCCGGCGCACAGCCCGTCCATATTGTCGATCAGGTTGAAGGCATTGGTGATCATCACGATCCAGAAGATACTGAGGGCCACGTTTGGCGGATACCAAGGTGTTGCAAGAAAAACTACGCCGTTTAGGACCACAAAGCCGGCTGCCGCTACCTCTACGGCCAATTTAATCGCCGGACCGAGGTGCAAGCGATCATCCAGAAATCCGAGGACCCACAGCGCCGCCACCGCCCAGGCGATGCGGGGGCAGCGCCCATGACCCGTCAACCAGTAGGCGGCCGCGCAACTCAGAAAAATCGCCAGCCCTCCGCTTGAAGGCGTGGGTACGGCGTTCCAGCGGTCCTTTCGCGGTGCAGCCGTGAAGCCCAACCAGGAATCCCCGCGGATTTGCAGCCGTGTCAGCAGCGCAGAAAGCAGACCCGTGAAGAGAACCAGCATCCTATACCGTTACCGTTGAAAAGCTTTTTGACAAACGAACCCATTCACAATCCACCACCCGCCGCACGATGGCTTCGAGCGAAGTGGCCGGACGGTAATGCACCAGGCTCTCCAGCTTTTCGAGACAAGGCACGCGCCGGTCCATATCTTCGAATCCGGGGCCGTAGGCTTGATCGTAAGGCACGTGTTCCACAGACGACGGCGATCCGGTAATCTCCCTGACCAGCGCGGCCAGTTCGTTGATGGTTACCTCCCGGTCGTTGCCGATGTTGACGATCTCCCCGACGGCTGCCGGCGTTTGCGCAAGACGCACCATGGCTTCCACCACATCGCCTACATAAGAGAAGCAGCGGCGCTGCTGCCCGGTATGGTGTATGGTCAGGGGTTCGCCCCGCAGCGCCTGGCGCACGAAGGTGGGCAACACCATGCCGTAGCGGTCGGTCTGGCGCGGCCCGACGGTATTAAAGAAGCGCAATACCGTTACGGGCAGACCGCGCTCGCGCCAGTAGGCCAATGCCAGCCATTCATCCAGCGCTTTCGAGGCGGCGTAACTCCAGCGCCCGATATTGGTGGGACCAAGCACCAGGTCGTCCTCTTCGCGGAACAGCCGGCTCATGCTCCTGCCATAGACTTCCGATGTGGATGCCAGCATTACCGACTTGCCCTTCTTGGCCGCGCAGCGCAGCACCACCTCGGTGCCATGCACATTGGTTTCGATGGTGCGCACCGGACTGCCCATAACGAGCTTCACCCCCACCGCCGCCGCCAGATGGAAAACCACATCGGCGCTGTCCACCAGTTCACCGACCAGGGGCTCATTGAAGACCGATTCGATGCGGTATGAAAATGCGGGTTTGGTCTTCAGATGCGCGATATTCTCAAACGCCCCCGTCGAAAGATCGTCGAGAACGGTAACGCGCCACCCCTCCGCCAGACAGCGCTCCGCCAGATGCGATCCGATAAATCCAGCCCCGCCGGTAATCAAGACGTTCATGAATTCCTCCCCAAGAATATTTGTCCCAAATGCTTCTTTTGCAGCAACCCGCGGTACAACGCGTCTAAGTTTGCCACCAGCGTTTCCTTGCGATACTGCCGTGCGGCGAAAGCGCGCCCCGCAAGCCCCATGCGCGTTACCAGGGTCCGATCATCGGCTAGCGCCACTAGTGCGTCAGCCAGCGTGCCGGCATTGCACTCCGTCAACACGCCATTGGCGTACCAGCGCGCGCCGCCCGTAGCGCGCGCGGCGCTGCCCGAAACCATGTCCACCACGCCACCCACGGCGGTGGAGACAAACGGCCGCGCCGCCGCCATGCCCTGGATGAGCGCTACCGGCGTGCCTTCGTTGCGCGAAGTCTGCAATACTACGTCGCAGCGCGCCATCGCCGGCAGGAGTTCCTTCTGCCAACCCATCCACTCCACGCGACCGCCATACCGGTCGAGCAGGGCCGTCAGCGCGGCGCGGTCCGGTCCATCGCCCGCGATCACAAAGCGTATGTCCTGGCTGCGTTGCAGCACGTCTTCGACGGTGGCGGCCAGCAGGGCGATATTCTTCACTGGAACCATGCGGCCGAACCAGCCCACCGTCAGCGGGCCGCTGTCCGCCGGCGGACGCAGAGCGAAGTAATCGTCCAACTCCAGACCCAGCGGCACCACGCGAAACTTGTGTGCCGGCGCCACGCGAAACTTCGCGCTCAATTCCGTGGCCTGCTGCGGCGACACGACGCATAATGCATCGGTGAAGCGCGCCATCAGTTGCTCGACGCGCCGGAACGCGCCCGCCTGGATGCGCGAAAAATACCCATCGAGGCTATTGCCATGAAACGTGTGGATGACGATCGGCGCGCCGCTCAACACCGCCGCTAGGCGGCCCAGGCAACCCGCCATGGCGGTATGCGTGTGCACGATCGCGGGCCGTTCGCGCCGCAGCAGCCGCCACAACTGCCAGAGCGCTTTCAGGTTGCGCCACGGATGCACCGAGCGCGATAAATCCGGCACCCAGTATACGGTATCGGCGGCCTGCAGCAAGCAGCGCATGTCGCCGTCGTCCGGCTCGCAGCTTCCCGCCACCAGCAGGGTACGATATTCGAGCGCAGCCATCTCCCGCGTGAGCAGCAGCGTATGGATGGCCGGGCCGCCTATGTTCAAACGCGTGATGACGCGCACGACTTTTGGACGTTCCGGTCCAGCCGTGAAATCACGAACCGGAATTTCCCGTTCGGCGAGCGTGGGATGCGATCGGTACATTCAAACTCCAGATGTATATTCCGCCCCACCCGGGCGCGGAGGTTGTTTTCCAGCACTTGCAGGTCTTCGGCGGTGAAGCGCGGCGCCGGGACGAAGCGGACGCGCAACACCTCCAGAGATTCCTGCTCGAGCTGGCTTTCGACAATGTTGCGGACGCCCTTCAATACCGGATCCAGGCGCCCGAGGAAACCGCGTTCGCGGGTATAGATAAAATCGTCGAGCCGGCCACCGATCTCCTCGATGACTGGCATGCCGCGGCCACAGGAACAGCTTTCGGTGGAAAAGCGGGCGGTATCGCCCACGCGATAGCGGATGAGCGGCATGGCGTAATTAACCAGGCCAGTCAGCACCACTTCGCCCATTTCTCCGGGAGCCGCAGCCGTGCCGTCGGGACGCAGTATCTCGGTTACCCCGGCAAGCGGATGTGCGTGCATACGACCGGCTTCGCATTCGTACCAGAAGCTTTGCATCTCCGCCTGCCCGTACTGGTCGGAGACGCGCGTCGCGAAAGTCTCCTCTATGACGCGGCGCTGGTGGTCGAGCAGGGTTTCCGCGGAAGTGAGTGCGGCTCGCAATTGTGGCGCGGGACGGCCCGACTGCCGGTAGTATTCTGCCAGCACGTACATCGCGGACGGGTAGCCGGATAAATATGCCGGCCGGAAGCGCTCCAGAGCCGCGGCATAGAAAGGCAAATTCTCCGGCAGCAGATGGACGGTCGAGAGCAGCAGTGCGTGGTTTGCCAGGTCGCGCCGCCAGAAAGTTTTCGTCGATTCGGGTTGGCGCGCCGGCGCAACCATTTTGCCGGTGAACTGGCCCCGCCGCTCGTCTTTGGTAACACCCGCCGTATTCCGGTAGAGCTCTACGAAGGCCCACATCCGCTGCATCGCTTCGCGGCTGTGGTAAACGGTAAGCGGCTTTCCCGTGGTACCGCTGGTGTGCCATGGAATCAGCGCCCGTCGCGGGACAGTGCCGGCTATGAAATCCTCGGGGCGCTCCCGTACGTGATCTTTCGCAGTGCATGCCGCCGGGCCGTTTTTCCGATAGTAAGGCACCTGCGTGCAGACAAATCTCCGCAGCCGGTCGATCTCAGTTGTCTGCAATGCGCGCAGTTGTTCGGCGGGCAGGTACTCGGTGCGCTTGAGCGTTTCCAGGTAGTCCTGGAATACGCCGCTATACCGCCAATGGTGATACCGGGTGCCTTGGGCGGTGACGCATGCGTGCTGCAGGGCTACAGGCAGTGCGGAATAGAATTGGCGCCACATTTCAGCGATGTCTTTTAAATGAATACGTACCAAATCGTATGGGCTTATCTCTTGAGATTAAAAACGCTTCGGCCCACCGCAGGCGGGAAGGCTGAAAGAAAGAATTGAGCGAAAATAACGTTTGAGAAACGAACGGCGAAGCCACAACCCGCGCCAGGACCCTTTCCTTGATAGTATTGATCTTGCCCCATGAAGGCGATCATCCTGGCGGCCGGGTTGGGGACCCGCTTGCGCCCTATCACGGACACTACCCCAAAGTGCCTGGTGCCGATCAACGGCGTGCCGTTGCTGGAACTGTGGCTGCGTCAATGTGAGCGCGCGGGGGTGAAGGGCGTGCTGGTGAACACCCACTATTTGGCCGCGCGGGTTGAGGAATTTGTCGCGGCGCGCCACGGAATACCGGTGACTTTGGCCTATGAGCCCGAGCTGCTAGGCAGCGCCGGAACCATCGCGGCGAATTGGGACTTTGTGGAATCCTCCGAATCTTTCCTGATCGTCTACGCCGACAATCTCACCACCTTTTCCTTGTCCGAGCTGGTCGCGTTCCACGCCACTCACGAACGTATAGCCTCCATGGCCCTGTTCCGCTCCCCGAATCCATCCGCCTGCGGGGTGGTGGAGATGGATACTTCCGGACTGGTTACGGGATTCTGGGAGAAGCCCGAGCATCCATCCGGCAATCTGGTCAACGCCGGAATCTACGTCTTTCGCCGCCAGGTGCGGCCGTATTTGCCCACCGAGGTTCCCGCCGACGTAGGGCGCTCATTGATGCCGGCACTTGTCGGCCGGGCAATGGGGCTGCCCATCAGCGGCTACTTCGTGGATATAGGCACTTTGGAAAACTACTACAGCGCCCAGGCGGGTTATGCCGCCGCCTGCCAGGCAGCCGGGGAATCGTGATGAATTTCACCGCCTTCCGGCCGGATGATCTTGCCACCGCATCGAAGACGCGATTGGCGGCAGCCGGCAAGCGGGGCTTGCCCATGCGCGACGTTTGGCGGATAATAGTGGACAAATGGCACGTCCAGCCGCTAGCGCTTCCCGCGCCCCAACCCGAGTGATCGGCGCGGTGCGCAAAGGCCTCCCCGCCGGGAAGCTTACTGAAATGGTCCGGCTTCTGGCAGTAGACCGAGCCCTTCTGTTGCGGATACTAGGTGTTTCTCAGCGGACAATTCAGCGCAAGCAGGCGTTCTCGCATCGGCTCAGCCCCGGGGCATCGGATCGGCTTTCCCGGATCGATCGAATTTACAGCTTGGCGGTCGAGGTATTTGGCGATGGCGAAAAGGCCGCCCAATGGCTGAAGCGGCCCAGCCGGGCGCTCGCTAACGAATTACCCTTGGAACTGCTTGACACCGACACAGGCACTCAGCAGGTGGAGCGGGAATTGCGACAGATCCAGTTTGGCTTTGTCTATTGATGCCCGCGCTGTGGAGGCTGTACCGCGCCCAGCACGGGCCCGGTCTGGATGGAATCGGCGGTACATTTGCCAACGGACGCTGGCATACGCTCGGTGAACGCGTAGTTTACTTCGGGGCATCGGCCGCCATCGTAGTTCTGGAACGCCTCGCGCATACCGATCCCGATTTGTTGCCCGACGATCTCCGGCTTGCTCTTTTCGAGTTTACCGAGCCGGTTCAGGAAACCAAGGTCGATGAGTTCGCCACGCTGCCGGCGAATTGGAACAAGGATGAAAACGCCACGCGCCGCATAGGTGGCCGGTGGCGGCAGCGTCGATCCTCCTGTCTGTTAGTGGTGCCCTCGGCAATTCTCCCGGAAGAATCCAATTTTGTACTCAATCCCGAACATCCCGGCGCGCAGGGGTTGCGCCTGGTTCGGGAGCGCCAATTCACGTTCGACCCGCGCCTGATCTAGAAGGGGCTGACCCTGTTTTGGTCTGAGATAGTACCTGGGCGGTCCATAACCGGTATAATCGTAAGATACTGGTGCCGAAGGGCGTTCGGACCCTATACTGAAGAACTGGGCGATGCCGCCCCCCTTCCACGGTGAAGCGGTAGGTCTGCAATAATTCCGTCACAGATTGCCTAAGCGGGGAAGAAAATGCCGGAACACTTTGAATTTCTCGTTGTGAACGCGCCGGAGCGTCTCCGGCGGCATGCGCTGTCCTCTGGCCCCGGACTATTCGGCGTCAGGCTGGATCCCGTCCGTCCGGACCTTGCGTCCGCAGCCGAAGCGGAATGCGTGATTGTTGCCGCTGGCGGACGCAAGCGGACAAAGGAACTGGTGAAGCTGGCGCGCGCCCAATCGCGCTGCGTTCTGCTGGAAGTTTCCACTACGGAAGAGGCCGCCATGGCCGGCGACCTGGGCTTCGATGGCGTGGTATCCAAGACCCTGCTAGCTTCGCCTGTGCCGATATGGGGAGTGGGCGGCATCGGCCTGCATTCGGCGGCCGCCTGGTATGCCGGCGGCGCTGCGGGCGTGGTGCTGGATGTCGAGGATGCCTCCTGGGCGGTGCTGGCGAACCGGTTCCGCACTCTGCCCGCCATCCTGCGCGGCTTGCGCGATTCCATCCGCGAGCATGTCGAATTAGCCATGAAACACCCGCGGCTGGAGCCTCTGGCCAAAGCGGATCCCGCTACGCGCGTCATCGAGGGTCCGGACGATGCCGGCATCGAAGCTCTGCTCACCACAGGAGCGTCGAAAGTGGCATTTTCAGGCGTCCACGACGGCCGTTCCGCTGCCATGGCGGCGGTACTTGCCGCGCCCCTGGCGGAAAAAGGCGCGCGCATCGGTATTCTGGCTGGCGCAGACGTCGCCGCAGAAGGCGCCCGCCTGGTTGGTGAGCTTCCCGTACCATTTGCCGGCCCGCGCGTAGAAGCCGCGCCGCCGCTGAAGCCTTTCGATGTCGCCATCGTGGGCATGGGCTGCCTGCTTCCGAAAGCGCCCAACGTGCGCGCTTTCTGGGCCAATATCCTGAACAAAGTCGATGCCATAGGCGACATTCCCAAGGAGCGCTTCAACATCGACCTGTATTACGACCCCGACCGCAAGGCCAAAGACAAGATGCACTCCCGCTGGGGCGGCTTCCTGGACCCTGTGCCGTTCGATCCCATGCGCTATGGCATTCCGCCCACCGCGCTGCCGTCCATCGATCCATTGCAATTGCTGGCGCTCGTCACGGTGGACCAGGCGCTGCGCGATGCCGGCTATCATGATCGCGAATTCCCGCGTCAGACGACTTCCGTGATTCTGGGACTGAGCGGCGGGCTCGGCGATGTGGGCCTGCAATATGCGGTGCGCTCCATGCTGCAGCAGTTCATCAGTAAGCCGCCCGCGGAATTGCTCCAGGAGCTGCCCGAGTGGACCGAAGACTCCTTCGCCGGCCTGCTGCTGAACGTCGCCTCCGGCCGCGTGGCCAACCGCTTCGACCTAGGCGGTGTGAACTTCAGCGTGGATGCCGCCTGTGCTTCTTCCCTGGCCGCCGTGTACCTGGCCGCGCGCGAACTGGCCGATCATTCGAGCGACATGGCCATCGTGGGCGGCGTGGATACCGCGCAAAGTCCGTTCGGCTATATGTGTTTCGCCAAGGCGCAGGCGCTTTCCGCCCGGGGCCGCTGCCGCACATTCGATGAGTCCGCCGACGGCATCGCCATCAGCGAAGGCATCAGCATGATGGTGCTGAAGCGCCTGGAAGACGCCGAGCGCGATGGCGATCGCATCTATGCGGTCATCAAAGGCGTGGCCGGATCGAGCGACGGCAAAGGCAAAAGCATGACCGCCCCGCGCTTGGAAGGTCAGATCCTGGCGCTGCAGCGGGCTTACGCGCGCGCCGGTATCCGTCCTTCGACGGTTGGTTTGATCGAAGCGCATGGTACTGGCACCGCGCTGGGTGACGCGAGTGAGCTGTCGGCTGTGGCTGACGTGTTCCAGGCAGATGGAGCCACCCCGCAGAGTTGCGCGATCGGATCGGTGAAGTCCATGGTGGGCCATACCAAGTCCGCCGCGGGGGTCACCGGATTGATGAAAGTGGCGCTCGCGCTGTATCACAAGACCCTGCCCGCCACGCTGCACGTCGAAAAGCCCAATCCGAAATTGCTCGAACCCGGCACGCCGATGTTCGTGAACACCGAAACGCTGCCATGGATTCCGCCGGCGGGTACCCCGCGGCGCGGCGGCGTCAGCGCGTTCGGTTTTGGCGGAACCAATTTTCACGCTGTGTTGGAGGAGTTTCAAGGCGATCTCGGAGATCCGGCCGATGTGGCGCAGACCGAAAAGTGGCCTGCCGAATTGTATGTCTGGAACGATCCCACACCGGCGGATCTCGACGGAGGCATACTTGGCCGCGCGGTTTCCGGGTCCGCGCAAACCCGCTTGGCCATCGTGGCAACCTCTCCCGAAGACCTCCGCGCTAAACTGACCAAAGCAAAAGCAGCATTAGCATCCAAGCAGTCGCTCAACGATCCGCAAGGCATTTATCTGGCCTTCGGCCCACCGCGCGGCAAGGTCGCCTTTTTGTTCCCCGGCCAAGGTTCCCAAAAAACGCACATGCTGCGCGAACTGGCGCTCACTTTTCCCGAATTCCGTGCCAGTCTGGAACAAGCCGAACAGTCGTTAGCCGGACGTTTTCCCAAGAAGCTCAGCGCGTACATCTATCCGCCGCCCGCGTTCAGTTCCGAGCAGGAGAAGCAGCAAAATCTGGATCTGACCGACACGGTAGTTGCGCAGCCGGCGTTGGGCGTGGTCGAGATCGGGCTAAGCCACGCGCTCGAACGGCTGGGCGTCCACCCGGACATGACCGCGGGCCACAGTTACGGCGAATACGTGGCACTGGCCGCCGCCGGCGTGATTTCCGATCACGCCTTGTTCGAGCTTTCCGAATCCCGCGGCCGCGCCATCAAAGATACCACCCACGACGAAGCCGGCACCATGGCCGCCGTGGCCGCCGATGCGGATGCCATCACCAAAGCCCTGGACGGTATGGAAGGCATTACGCTGGCTAATCACAACAGCCCGCGCCAGACCGTGATTTCCGGCGCAAATGCCGCCGTCCAAGCGGCTATCAAGAAGCTGGAGACTGCCGGCCTCGCCGCGCGGCCGATCCCGGTGGCCTGCGCTTTCCACTCGCCGCTGATGGAACCGGCGCGCGAGCGATTCGCCGAAGTGCTGGCCCGCCAGACCTTCGCCAAACCCCATGCGGCGGTTTTCTCCAATACCCTAGGCGGGCAGTACCCGGAAGATCCCCAGGAAATCGCCGGGTTGCTCGCCAGCCATCTGGTGCGCCCGGTAAAATTCGTGGACGAAATCCGCGCCATGTACGAGCAAGGTGCGCGCGTGTTCGTCGAAGTGGGACCCAAGGGCGTGCTCACCGGCTTGGCGCGCCAGATTCTGGACGGCAAGGACGCGCGCTTCATTCAAGTTGACGGCGAACGAAACGGCTTGGTGCAATTCCTGAACGCCTTGGCGCAGTTGGCCGTCGAGGGTGTGCCGGTAGATACAGCGCAGCTTATGCGCGGCCGCGTGACGCAACCGGAACCTGCGGCCCGCGAAACCGGCTGGATGGTGAACGGTCTGAAAGCTTTCCCGCGCAGCCAGCCGCCGCATATCGTCAAGCCGCTCGATCTGGTCACGCCATCTTCTATCGCTATCCCTATCCCGCAGCCACTTCCCGTGGCAGCCCCAGCGCCAGTCCCTGCCCCGGCATCCACCACCGGCGATGCCGTGATGCTGCAATTCCAGCAGCTCATGAAACAGGTTCTGCAAACGCAGACCACCATCATGACGGCATACCTGCAGGGCTCGCCCGCAGTTCCCGTTCCCATTGCTTTGGCGCCACCGACGCCCATCGCGGTTGCCGCCCCAACCCCACCGCCGCCTCCTGTGCCGGTAGTGGCCGCACCCCTTGTGGTTGCACTACCGCCGGCGCCGTCCCAACAGCGTAGTTTCATCGAAGACCTCCGACGCATCGCCGCCGAGCGCACCGGTTATCCGCCGGAGATGCTGGATCTGGACGTCGGCATCGAATCGGACCTGGGCATCGATTCCATCAAGCGCGTCGAAATCCTGACCGCCTTGCAGAAGCTCGGCACGCCCGCCGAACAGCAGAAGGCACAGGGCATCATGAATAAGCTCACTAGCGCCCGAACGCTACGTGAGATCGCCGACCTCATCGCTGGCGTTTCCGAGCCGCGACCGTCAGGGAGCGGTGCCGCCCGCGACTTCATCACCGAACTCCGTGCCGTGGCCGCCGAGCGCACCGGCTACCCGCCGGAGATGCTCGACCTCGACGCCGGTATCGAATCCGACTTGGGAATCGATTCCATCAAGCGCGTCGAAATCCTGACCACCTTGCAGAAACTCGGCACGCCTGCGGAACAACAGAGCGTGCAGGGCATCATGACCAAGCTGACCAGCGCCCGCACGTTGCGTGAAATCGCCGATCTCATCGGCGGCTCGGTGGGAGCGAGCCCCGCCCTATCGGCGCCCGTGCCTATGCCCGCCGGCCGCGACTTCGTTACCGAACTGCGCGCTGTCGCGGCCGAGCGCACCGGCTATCCGCCGGAGATGCTCGACCTGGACGCGGGCATCGAAGCCGACTTGGGCATCGATTCCATCAAACGCGTTGAGATCCTGACCGCCTTGCAGAAGCTCGGCACGCCTGCCGAACAGCAGAGCGTGCAGGGCATCATGAACAAACTCACCAGCGCCCGCACGTTGCGTGAAATCGCAGATCTCATCGCGAGCTCAGTAGGAGCGAACCCCGCCGCGCCTGCGCCCGCCTTACCCGCTCCTACCGCCCCAGCCGCTACCGCCGGGCGCGACTACCTAGCCGAACTGGTCAAAATCGCCAGCGAACGCACCGGCTACGAACCTGACATGCTCGACCTGGATGCCGGCATCGAGGCCGACCTGGGCATCGATTCCATCAAACGCGTCGAAATCCTGACCGCTCTGCAGCAGCGCTCCACATCTGCGGAGCAAGCCCAAATCCAGGGCGCGATGGAAAAGCTGACCAGTGCCCGCACCCTGCGCGAAATTGCCGATCGCATCGCCGCCGTTTCCGAGCCGCGACCGTCAGGGAGTGGTTTCGCCCAGCCCGCGGCCCAAGTCCCGCGCTTCATCCTCACCACCGCCGACAAGCCGCGCAGCCCATCCAAGCCGCAATATTACCCTGGCCGTGTCAGCCTGATCACCGATGACGAAACCGGCATCGCCTCCGCGCTCGCCGATGAGCTCAAACGCAACGGCGAACGCGCCCTGCTGCTGCGCCATAGCCCCGACGCAACCATCGGCGCGGGCGACGTGTTCACCACCGATCTCGCCGATCCGTTGCACGTTGAGGCGTTGATCGCCGCCATCCATCAACAGTTCGGCCCAATCGGTGCCATCATTCATCTGCTTCCTTTGCGCGCCGGCCAGCCCGCCTTGCAGTCGAGTTTCACTGAATGGCGCGAATTGGTGCGCCTGGATGTCCGTAGCTTATACGCGCTAGCCCGCGCCACCGAGAACGATCTCAAACAGACCGGCCGCGTGGGTGGCGCGCTGTTCGCCGCGATCACGGCGCGTGGCGGAGCATTCGGACTGCAGCCCAATGGACCTTTTTCTCCCACGCACTTTGCAGTGGCCGATTTCACCAAGACACTTGCGCTGGAATTCACCGGCGTGCTATGCAAAGTCGTAGATCTGGATCCCACCGATCCCAACCCCATCCTGCGCCAAAAGCTCATCGATGAACTCACTTCCCCGGATGACACGCTGCAAGTGGGCTTGCCTGGCGATCGCCGCCTGACGGTGGTGCCCCAGATCGCCCCGCTCAATGGCGAAACCAAACGCCAGATCCAGCGCGACTGGGTTTTCCTGGTGACCGGCGGCGCACGCGGCGTAACCGCCGAGATTGCCCGGCAGCTTGCCGAGCGCTATCAGCCTACGCTGATTCTGGCCGGCGCATCGCCGCTGCCTTCCGGACCCGAACCCGCCGACACCGCCGGCATCGCCGAAATGCCGCGCCTGAAAGCGGCCCTCACGGCCCGATTGCGCGCGTCGTCGCCTTCAGCCACTTCGGTGAAACCCGCCGCGGTGGAAGCCGCCCTGCAGCGCCTGCTGAAAGATCGCGAGATCCTCCAAAGCATCGAAAGCCTGCGCCGCACCGGCGCCAAGGTCGAGTACCATTCCGTGGACGTGCGCAACGAAGCAACCTTCGGCGAGTTGATCGATCGCATCTACGTTAACCATGGCCGCCTGGACGTCGTCATTCATGGCGCAGGCATTATCGAAGATAAGCTCATCCGCGACAAAACGCCGGAATCGTTCGACCGCGTGCTGCACACCAAAGCCGATTCCGCCTTTCTGTTGAGCCGCAAGTTGCGCCCGGAGAGGCTGCAATGCCTGCTCCTGATGTCATCGGTCACCGCGGCGTTCGGCAATCGCGCCCAGGCGGACTATGCCGCCGCCAACGGCATCATGAACGGCTTGTCCGTGCTCCTTTCCGCGCAGTGGCCGGCGCACGTGGTGGCCATGAATTGGGGCCCCTGGGGATCCAGCGGCATGGTTTCCGAAGAAGTACGACTGCAGTTCCTCTCCCGCGGCATTCAGATGGTGCCACTCGATGGCGGCGCCCAAGCGGCCCTGCGCGAAATCGAAGCGGGTCCGCAATCCGACCCGGTGGTGGCAATGGGCGAAGGTCCCTGGAGGGAAATCGCCCTGCCAGCCGATACGCCGCGCACACAGGTCCACGCGTTAGGGAGCGTGAAATGAAACCCACACAGCCCGAGATTCTCGCCTACGTTCTGAAAACCGTGCAGGATCTCTGCCAGGACTGGGACTATGCCGACGAGGTTGGCCCCCAATCGCTGCTGTTTACGGGACTGGGTATGGAGTCGCTCGACGCCGTAGTGCTATGCACCGCTCTCCAAGAGCACTATCGGATCACCATGCCCTTCGCCGAGTTGCTGGCGGATATCGGCCAGCAGCAGCGCGATCTCTCGATTGCGGAGCTGGCGGAGTTCGTCAGCCAGCATGTCAGCGGGGGAGTGCCAGCGGCGCAGCCCGGCGAGCAAGCAGTCGAAGCTGGTTTCCCACGGCTGGCTTGACTTAGCCCGCATAGGATCGGAAGAATTGCATTACTGTCAATTACTTTGTAATGATATAGGGGATGGAGCGCATCACAAAGCAATTCACCATCTCCCTGCCACCTGATATGGCCGAACAGGTACTGGCGGCAGCCAAAGCCGAAAGCCGCACCATCAGCGAACTGTTTCGAGAGGCCTTTCGGACCTATCGCGCGCAACGCATTCAAGCGCTTCTTCAGACATCTCTCGAACAAGGCCGGCGCAGAAAGCACCATGGTTATACTCAGGACGACGTAGAACGCCTCATTCATGAGGTGAGGGCCGAAGATGGCCCTCCGCGGTGATCGTGGTTCTCGACAGCAATGTGTGGATATCGGCACTCGAGTTCGGCGGCACGCCGGAGCTTGCCCTAACGCAGGCGCTCACCGTCGACCAACTGGCGATTTCGGATTTCATCGAGCGTGAAGTAGTCCGTGTGCTTACCGGGAAATTCCATCGCGAATCCGGTGCGTTGCAAGTGGTCTTGGAGGATCTCTTGCGCTGGACGTATCGCGTTCAGATTCAGAACACCCTTTCCGGGATCTGCCGGGATCCCAACGACGATCCCGTACTGGAGACGGCTGTGGCCGCAAAAGCGGACCTCCTCGTGGCCGGGGATAGGGATTTACTCAGCCTGAAATCTTTCCAGGGCATCGGTATCGTGACGCCTGTCGATTATCTGCGTATCGGCTTGCCGGCTTGAGCAGCCAAAGAAGATCGGTCAGGGAAACTCGATGAGATCCTGAATCTGCTCGTTGGTCAGATCGAATAACCATCCCCTTGCAGGCACGATCGGCTGATCCAGGCTGAGACGCCGACGCGGTTGTTTCGGCGTCGGCTCGTCAACGGCACATTCGCTGCTGCGCCGTATCAACGCTTCGTCGTGCGACTCGGGGATTCATATCCACAATTATCCACAATATAGGTCAAGCCGCGCGCGCGGCGAGATCGATCCCCGCGAGATCGGCTACATTCAGCGCAGCGACCGCGCCCGCGATACCGGAATTTGCAAGCTCGACCATGGGATTGACGCCCAGCCGCTGCTTCCACGCGCCCTCCACGGCAAGCCGGCCGTGTGGATCTCCGACAATCTCCACATCCGCGGCGCATAACTGCTCGCCGAAACGCTCCTGGATCAGCATCCGCACGGCGTCCTTGGCGGCGCAACGCCCCAGCAGCCAGTCATAGCGTTCCTTCGGCGTCGCTTGCATACTGTCCCAAACCGCGCGCTCCCGACGGCTCAGCACTAGGTACGCCAGCGTCTTCAGCCAAACGCTGTGCGAGGACTCCAGAAACGGCTGCGGCAACCCCTCCACGCGGCAGGCCGTAACGCCGCGTTTTCCGGCGATGGCGGCGAGCGGCTCTTTCCATGGCGTCGAAATGTAAGTCGCACGCGGATCGATCCGTAACCGCAGAAAGAGCGGCGGCTGTGGGAAGCGGCGCGTCTCCCAGTTGTCCAGTCTGTAGTAGACCTTGCCCGCGTGGTCGAGCACTTCGATATCGGAATGAATCACCGCGTCGCTCTCGAATCGCCGCACTACACGGCATTCCAGCAGCGTGCCGGTGGCCGGCGCCGGCGCATAACAATGGAACGCGCCCACGCGATAGGGGAACAGGTCCGTGCCCTTCTCAATGGCTTCCCAAAACCAGTACGCGACCACTTGTCCGGCCGCATCCAGCAGCACCGGATCGAACAGAAATGCAGGCTGCGGATTATCGGTGAAGAGCTGCGCGTGCGAGAGGGCTTCCAGTGTGGCGCTGCAGCCATTGCGTCCGGCGCGCTCCACGCTCTTGGTTCCCTGCATCAGGGAACCGTGAAACATGCCCGTGCGATAGAGTTGTTCGGGAATCCACGCGGACCGCTTCTCGTTTTCGAGCGCGAACGGCCGCGCCGGACCGGAATCCGGATAGCGCTCGGCGAATACGGCCACGGCTTCCGCCAGAATCGGACGCAGCGTGCTCGCTGCGCCGGCTTCCCGCAGAGCGACGTGCACTTCGCCGGGCGCGGTCTGCCTGGCCGTAGCTTCCACGGTGTAACCGGGTTTCTCCAGCGTGATCCAGCGCGAGGCCCGGATGTCGCGCATACCTACCAGTACCTTGTTGGGCTCCAGCAAGACGCCGCCCTCAGCCAGCATCTCCATCGTCACAGTCAGTGGCACTAGGGTCAGGCCAAGCAGCGACGGATCTTCGGTGGAAACATCGCGCCCCAAGGCATGGTCATGGAAGATGATTTCCCGCTCCGCGGAAAAACGATGCCGAGCCACGGCGCGCACGCCCGGCACGTTCTCGACGATGTCGTGAAAGAAGGGGAAACGCGCCGCGCTCGGCGTATTCGGTGCGCCCTGCCGTGCCGCCAGATACGCCGCCATAACTTCCTGCTGCGTCTGCACGAGCTGCTCCATCATGCTGAGATGCTCCTGCATCAACACCGATCGCGCGTCCGTAGGAGCAGGGGCCACCGGCTGGGCGAGAGGAGCTTCCGTCTTATGGCTCCTGACTTCCGACTCCTCCCTTCTGTCTTGTTGCCTTGCCAGCTTGAAATCCGCCGGCAGGCGCGCAGGCTGCAAGCCCGTGCCTAGCGCCAGCGAGCGCCCGGGCTTGATCTTCTCGGTCACGGGACGCGGTGCCCGCCTTGCATAAAGATGCTCCAGCTTGGGATTCAGCCCGTGTGCCACCAACTGTCCCAGCATGTGATGAAGCTGCACGATTCCCGACCGATGCTGCACGTTCGACGGAATCGCCGCGTGCGGCTTGGACCGCAGCACATCGTCGGTGAAGCCGGTCAGGTTGCCGCGCGGGCCAATCTCCAGGAAGAGCCGCACGCCGTCGCGATGCATGCCTTCAATCGTCTCGCGGAAGCGTACGGTGCTGGACCATTGCACCGCCGCCAGCGCGCGGATCTCCTCCGGGTCGTGCGGATACGGACCCGCCGTCACGCAAGAGTAAAGCGCTGTCTGAGCGTCGCCGATCCGTACCCGGTCGAAATGCTGCTTCAGCGGTTTGCTGAACACTTCGAACCAAGGCGTGTGATAGGCGCGCGCAAACGGCAGCTTCTGGCAAATCGCGCCTTTGGGTGTCAGCACGCTCACCAGCCGGTCGATCACGGATTCGTGCCCGCACAACACCACCTGGTGGACGCAGTTATCGAGCGCGATATAGAGTTCGCCATTGCTGGCCGCCACCTGTTGCTCCAGAAAGGCATGGTCCGCGCCGGCCACAGCCAGCAACACCGCCTCCGGAATATCGCTTGTGGAATTCAGCTTGTCGAAGACCTCGTAAACGCCCAGGATGTGCCGTATCAGTTCCTCGTCGTCGGCCACCTCGACCACTCGCGAGGCCAGCAGCGCGGAATGCTCGCCGGTCGAGTGCCCCACCATGGCGTCGGCGCGTATGCCCAGCTTCTCGATCAGCGCGTACATCGCCTGGTTGGCGCAAAATACCGTTTCCGCGCCGGAGTCCATGTTGTATAAGCGTTCCTGGCTTGGGGAACCCAGCGGCGGCGGGAAAATGACATCGCTCGGCAGATAATCGCGCGGATGGTTTTCGTAAGCGCGATCCATCAGGTCGAAGACCCGCCGCACTTCCGGGAAATGGATGCAAAGGTCGCCGAGCATGTTGCGATATTGCGATCCTTCGCCGGGGAACAGGAAGGCCAGCTTGCCATTCAACCCCAGGGGCTCTTTGAAGTGGTAGATGCCCTCGATTTCCTTGATATTACGGGTCTTGGGGTCGCCCAGGCGCTTGATGGCGCGCTCCAGTTTGGCGATCAGATCTGTGTGCGACAGCCCGACCACCGCCATGCGCATGGGACCCATGGGACGATCGCAGTTAAGCGTCCAGGCCAGGTCCTTCAACGAGAGGGCATCGCCGCCCGCGCGCAGAATTTCGAGCGCCTGCTGCGCATCTTCCGCTACTGCGGCGCGGCTGTCGCCCGAGAAAATAAATAACTCGCTATCCCAGTCGCGCTGCATCCAGGGTGCCTGATTGGGCCCGGTGTATTCCTCCAGGATGGCGTGCGCATTGATGCCGCCGAAGCCGAAAGCGTTCACCCCCGCGCGCCGCGGCGTTTTGGAAGACCCATGAATCCAGGGCCGCGTTTCCGTGTTGATATAGAAATTGGTGTTTTCGAGCTGCAGCTTGGGGTTGGGATTCTCGCACAGCGTGGGCGGCAGGACTTTATGGTGCAGCGCGAGCGCCGCCTTGATCAGGCCCGCCACGCCGGCGGCTGGCACAGTATGGCTGATCATGGATTTCACCGAGCCCAGTGCGCAGCGCGGCGACTCGGTCTGGCGTAGCGGAAACACGCTCCGCAGCGCTTCCACTTCCACCACGTCGCCCACCGGAGTGCCGGTACCGTGCGCTTCCAGCAGGCCGACCGTAAGCGGATCGATGCCCGCCGGTTCGTAAGCGCGGCGCAGCGCCAACTCTTCACCTTCGAGGCGCGGCGCAAGCACATGCGTGGCGCGACCGTCGCTCGCAATGCCGATGTTTTTCAAAACTGCATAAATATGGTTACCATCGCGCTCGGCTTCCGCCAGGCGTTTCAGCACCACCATGCCGACGCCCTCGCCCAGCAGCGTGCCATCGGCGTCCTTATCGAACGAGCTCAACTGGCCGCGATGGGAAAGTGCGCCAAGCTGCGAGAAGATCATCATCAGGACCGGCGAGGTGTTGCTGTTCACGCCGCCGGCCAAGGCCAGATCGCAGTTGCCTGTCCGGAGCTCGCGCGCGGCCATCTCGACGGCCACCAGCGAGCTGGCGCAGGCGGCGTCGATCAGGTAATTCGGCCCCATCAGGTCCAGGCGGTTGGCGATGCGGCCGGTGATGATGTTGGGCACAAGGCCCGACGCAGTATCCGCATTGAACGGCGGCAGCGTGGTCTTGATGCGCTTCTTGATTTCGGCCAGCTCCGCATCGGTATGCTCGGGATGCAACTGCTTCAGGATGCGCAGGATGCTCTCGACCATCACGCCCTGTTGCAGGGCCGCCGCATTTCCCCTGTTGACATACGTCCCGCGGCCGATGATCACGGCGGTGCGCTGCTTGACTGCCTCCAGGTCGAGGGGACCGCAATCCTTCAGCGCATCTTGCGACGCCTGCAAGGCCATGTAATGGTCGGGTTCGCCGCCATCCACCGCGTTGGGCATGATGCCGAAGGCGAAGGGATCGAACTGCGCCAGCTTGCCCAGAAATCCGCCGCGCTTGCAGTAGGTGCGGTCGTCGGCCTTGGTGTCCTGCTCGAAAAAGAGTTCGGCTTCCCACTCAGGAGGGGCGTCCGAGATGGCGTTTACTTTGTGCAGGATGTTTTCCCAATAGCGCGTGGCGTCCGGCGCGCCAGGGAGCACGCAGGCCATGCCAATGATGGCGATGTCGTTGGATTGATCGTTGTTCATTTCACCCGGTATAATCTTTTAATTGTCGCAAATTGGTGGGGAGGCGCCATGCGCCGCCAAGGCGGGCGGCAGCGGCAACTCATCGGGTCGGTTTTCCTGTACATTCGCCGTGACGATGCCGTATCCTGAAAACAGAAGCGGCACCGATGATGACTAATGAACGGAATTTCGTGACCCTCTACCGTCTAGCTTTCGAGGAATTCGGCGGTGCCGCGTTGTGGAGCAGTAAACCCGTGCCCGACCCGACGCCCGCCGACGCTCTGGCGATCACACACAGCCTGCGGGTTGAAGGTAATTTGGAGGCGCGGCGTCTCGCCGAAGAGATTGAGCAGGCGTGCCGTGCCGCTCTCTAAGATTCAAAGCGACATACTCAGACTTCTTGCTTCGCACCGCGACCCCGAAAGTTACGTTGCGGGAAGTACGCCTCTGAACCGCGACGCACCCCGCTTTTCAGCCGATATCGACGTTTTCCACGACCGCGAAGAACGGGTTTTGCAAGCGGCTGAACAGGACGCCGCATTTCTGCAGGAGCATGGTTACACCTTGCAATGGCTTCGACGGAGTCCGCTCATTTATACCGTTTTGGCCGCGCGCGGGGTGGAAACAACGAAGTTGGAATGGGTTGTGGATAGCGATTTCCGCTTTTTTCCGACGATCCGCGACGAAGTGTTCGGCTACGTTCTGCACCCGGTTGACCTTGCCGCCAACAAAGTAGCCGCGGCCTATGGGCGTCGCGAGCCGCGAGATGTGGTGGACCTTCTGACGATCCACGAGCGGATATTGCCGCTTGGCGCCGTGGTGTGGGCGTCGGTGGGCAAAACGTTGGGATTTACCCCGGAAGGGGTCATCAACGAAATCCGGCGCACGGCGCGCTATACCGAAGCCGACTTTCGGCGTGTCGCCAGCGATCCGCCGATTGATCCCACGGCAACGATGACGCGCTTGAGGGATATTCTCAGTGAAGCTGAAGCATTTGTCGCCCGCATGCCTACCGGAAAGGCCGGGCTCCTCTTCCTGAAGGACGGTCACGTGGCGCAGCCAGACCCCGAGCGGCTGCAGGAGTATCAAACCCACGCTGGACAAAGGCGAGGCCAGTGGCCGACGAGTGCGGAAATCTCCGCTGCCATGGTGGAACGCTATAACAAACCGCCGGTGCCATAGGCGCTCCAGCATCCGGCATGTTCGGTCTGACTTTTACGGCACCCGGATTACGGCACCCGGAAGGGCACATTGCTCGAAAGCGTGCCGCTGGGCGTGACCACCTGGACCGTCCCGGTGGTCGCGCCGGTTGGAACGGTGGTGGTGATTTCGGAACTGGAGGCCACTTCGAAGACAGCCCCAGTGCCATTAAAGCTGACGCTGGTCGCGCCAGTCAGATTGGTCCCCAGAATCTTGACGGCCGCTCCCACCTTACCGGAAGTAGGTAGCGTTTCCACAGACGGCCCCAAGCCTACAGATAGGCTGAAGACCGTTCCGTTGTTGTGGGCCCCGCCCTGGGAGGTCGTCCCGTAGAGGTAGCCGTTCGTGGCCTGGACCAGCCCCGCGTAGGGATTTGCGCCGTCCGTGCATCCACTTTGGGAGCAGAAGGTATAGACTGTAGTCACCGTTCCGCTCGGGGTGATTTTGAAGACGGTACCATTGGCATTAGCCCCGCCACCCGTGGTTATCCCGTAGAAGTCCCCATTGGTGGCCTGGACCAGCCCGAAGTCGGGCTCTTCGCCGTCCGCGCATCCACTTTGGGAGCAGAAGCTGTAGAGCGCCGTCATCGTGCCACTTGGGGTGATTTTGAAGATCGTCCCAAGGTGGTAAGTGCCGCCATTCTGCGCTGTCCCGTAGAGATAGCCGTTGGTGGCCTGGACCAGCCCCGCGTAGGGGAATTCGCCATCCGTGCACCCGCTTTGGGAGCAAAAGCTGTAGGTCGTCGTCAGCGTGCCGCTCGGCGTGATTTTGAAGACCGTCCCATAGCCGCCGACCCCGCCCCACGGGGTTGTCCCGTAGAGGTCCCCGTTGGTGGCCTGCACCAGCCCCGCCTCGGGCTGCAAGCCGTCGACGCACCCGCTTTGAGAGCAGAAGCTATAGAGCGTCGCCAGCGTGCCACTCGGGGTGACATTGAAGATTGTACCACTGTGGTTAGCCCCGCCACCTGTGGTTGTCCCGTAGAGGTCCCCATTGGTGGCCTGGACCAGCCCCGCAACGGGCAAGCCGCCGTCCGCGCACTCGGGGAGGGAGCAGAAGCTGTATAGCGTCGTCAGCGTACCGCTCGGGGTGATTTTGAAGACCGTGCCACCGCCGCTCGCCCCGCCATCCTCGGTTGTCCCGTAGAGGTCCCCATTGGTGGCCTGGACCAGCCCCGCCTCGGGCTCTTCGCCGTCGACGCACCCGCTTTGAGAGCAGAAGCTATAGAGCGTCGTCAGCGTGCCACTCGGGGTGACTTTGAAGACCGTGCCATAGCCGTTGGCCCCGCCAGTCACGGTTGTCCCGTAGAGATAACCGTTGGTGGCCTGGACCAGCCCCCGGGGGTCAGAGCCGTCGGTGCCGTTGAAGCTGGCCAGCGTGATGAAAGCCGAGTAGTCGAGCGTCGCTTGCGTCGCCGCGACTTGGCCACTGTAGCCGCATTGCGGCGTGAGGCCCGAGGCGTCGTTAGTGATTGACCAACCCGGATTAGAGATCCGGTCGAAGTTGTAGTCATACAAAGCTACATCTGAAAAAGTGAGCGCGCCATTCGGGGGGTAATCGCTACATTGCTTAAGATTATAGACCTCCAACGCACCGGCGAAGGCCCAGTTGAACGTCTGCCCTTCACTGGGGGTATGGCTCATCGTTGCGATGCCCCCCGTAGACACATCCTCAGTGATCACATTCCACGTGGGACAGGACAGCGTTCCCGCGCTGCAAGCGTCCCGAATAGTGCCTTTGATTTCATCGCCCGAGCCGACACTCACTGGCGAGCTCTCGGTCGTAATGCCGTTTGGGCAGCAGTTCCAACTGGCAATACCCCATGCTCCGGCAAAATCGGCATTCCACCCCAGCACCGGCTGAAGAATGCTCACAACGTCGTTGATGTCCTCCAAGCCCGGAAAGAAATACACGGTCTGGCCATCGTTGGAAGTCGGCGCCGGCGGCACAGTCCAGGTTGCAGTAAGCTCACCGTACGAGGTAGTCGTGGTGACGCTCGCATATTCGATATAACTATGGCCGATCGTCAGCGGCCCATTCGCGATCTCTCCGCGGGCCGTGTAGTGCGGATAGGCGCAAGCCGGGACGCTCTCGGTAGTTCCATCCGCATGCCGGAGGATACGCCCATCCGCCAGCAGAGCCTCTCCTTCCGCTAGATGCCGGACACAGGATGGATGAGAGTAGCCGGACGGGGTGATCACATACCCGTCCGGCACTCCCGTTGGGCGGTTCGGTCCTGCCGGTGCCTGAGCGCGCGCTGTAGTGGATGCAAGAAACGGCAGGAAACACAGGGCCGCAACCGTCACGAGCACGGTACAAGTTCTCGGTAGTATTGAAGAACCCTCAGCTACCGTACGGATATTCGTTTTCAGTTGGATGCTGTGCAGCATATGAGACCTCGCTCTCGCAAAATTGATTGTACAACCAAGTTGCGCAAAACCGGACCCTTTTTCTAGTTTCCGGCTTATCTGGGCTCTAAGATCCACGTCTCCCCGTATGCTGGGCTTCTACCTGACGTCTAACGGAGATGAAGTGGACTTTCCCCCTCTACGCCCGCCGCTCACGGATCCTCCTCCCACAAAGCCTCGGAAGAGCGAGACGAGCGGAAGCGGCGACGACTCCGATTTGGCTGCGGAAAGGACCAAGAGACCGCACCGCTGGATGTGGGTTTTCGCGAAATGCGCCTTGGGCAGACATCCGTCCGCGCCCGATTCTGAGGGCGAGTCGTTCAGTGGGCGCCAGGGAGCAAGCAGGCCGTACCCATAATGGCGATGTCGTTGGATTGCTTGTCGTTCATGTCACGGTATAATCTTTTGATTTGTCCGCGATGTGGCGGGGCGGGCGCAAATCGGGAGGAGCGAGTCCGTGGCAGAATGAAGAGGGCAAACGTTATGCGGACCACGGTGGATCTTCCGGACGCCCTCTACCAGAAGAACGAATCCCTGGCAGCCTCGCGGGGGGCGACGGTGGAAGAGTTCATCGTAGAAGTGGTTGCGACGGAAGTTCAAAGCGACCCCGGCACAGGCACTGACGGCCCACACGGCGGTCGGGAAGTTGAACTGCCCGTAATCCCGTCAAAGCGGCCGGGAACGTTGGACCTTTCGCATTTCGACTTAGATGACCTACTGGCCTGACTTTAATGATGTGCCGTTCCGCAGCTAGAAAGGGCGATCCATCATCGTGCGGCACGCCACTGGTTCAACAATCTTCGCGACGAAATGCGGGTGTTCTGCCGTATCTCGCAGATGGGCTCTCTTTACGCCGGCATGGAAGGACGTAAGCTGTCTTGTGCCCGGCGGGAACTCCTGAAGCCGTCCGCGACGCGCCGACCAGCAAGATGCCTTCCTCGTGTCTGCAATTCCGGGAAAATGCGGTACTGACGGTACTGGTGCAATAGCCCACCGGCTGGGTATAATCGTTTAACACTCTAAAACCGAAAGGAAATCTTTGCTTCAAATGAACGACCAATTCGATGTGGCCATCCTGGGCGCAGGTTTCGAAGGCGGAATGCTGGGCACCATTTTGGCCTACAAAGGCGCCAAAGTAGTGATCGTAGACGCCGGCACGCACCCCCGTTTCGCCCTTGGCGAATCTACCGTGCGGCATACTTTCCGCATGATCAAAATCATGGCGGAGCGCTTTGGAGTCCCCGAGTTCAAGACCGAGTTCAATTCCGGCGAACTCCTCCACAAGCATGTATCCAATCGTTTCGGGGTGAAGAAGAATTTCGGTTTCGTCTATCACCGCGCCGGTGAGCACCAGCGGCCGGAAGAAGCCACCCAATTGGTAATTCCGCCGTATCGGGAAGGCTACGAGGCGCACCTTTTCCGCCAGGATACCGATCAATACTTGACGTATACGGCCATTCACCACGGCGCGACGGTCAAGTACAACACCCGCGTTAAGAACGTTGAGACGGATGCGCAGGGCGTCACCCTCACGACTGAAAAAGGCGAGACCATCCGCGCCAAGTTCGTCGCCGATGCCTCCGGCGGCGGGCATGTACTGGCCCGCCTGTGGAACCTGCGCGACAATCCCCCGCGCGTCCGGCTGCAGACCCGCTGCCTATTCACGCACATGATCGACGTTAAGCCGTATGACGATCTGAACCTGCCCAAAGGCGTGCCGAAGGCGCCGCGCCCCTGGTACTCCGGCACCTGCCATCACCTCTTCGACGGCGGCTGGCTGTGGGTGATCCCATTCGATAACCGCGAAGGATCCGCCAACAAATGCGTCAGCGTGGGACTGAGCTTCGATATGCGGAAGTTCCCCAAGCCCACCGATATCACGCCGGATGAGGAATGGCGCCAGTTCCTCGATAAGTTCCCCAGCATCAAAGAGCAGTTCAAGGACGCCAAACTGGTGCGCGACTGGGTATCGTCGGACCGCCTGCAGGGATCCGTCAAGCAGAGCGTGGGCGATCGCTGGGCCATTATGGCCGGCGGCGCCGGCAGCGGCTTCCTGGACGCGCTGTTCTCCCGCGGCTTGGCCTCTTCGGTGGAAGTCATCAACGCGCTCGCCGCGCGCCTGCTGCCAGCCCTCAAGGAGAACGATTTCCGGGCTGAGCGCTTCGAATATATCTCCCGTGTTCACGAAGCCAATCTGCGGAACAACGACCGCCTGGTCTTCGGCGCTTACACTTCGTTCCGGGATTTCGATCTATGGAATGCCTGGTTCCGCGTTTGGGCCCTAGGCGTCGGACTGGGCGATCTGAAGCTGGCCAGCATCTACCGGCGATACCTGAAGAGCCATGACGACTCCATTTTGCCGGACGCAGAGGAACCCCTGGGCCTTTTCTACAGCCAGCACAAGGGTTTTGGCGAGCTTCTGGATGCTGCGGTGGCCAAGATGGATGAGGTGGAGGCTGGCACTACCGATCCGAAAGAAGCTTCCAAATACATCTTCAACCTGATCCGCAACGCCAAGTTCACGCCGGCAGCCAATCACTTGGGAGACCCGGATTGGCACTTCATCAACGCGGGAACGTTCGTTGTCTCGGTGAAGACGCTGGCGTGGCTGTTGACCTCGGCGCCACCGGATATCCGCAGCTTGTCCTTGGGTCTGCTTGGAGACGTGGGTGGGAGAAAGCCGCATCCGGCGCCCTCCGCGGGATAACCGCACCGCAAGTACTACGCCAAAACGATGCTGCGGGACGCCTAAGCGCAATACTCTTCACTTAATGATCCTAATGGCTGCGGAGATGTCCCTGAATGGCGAGCGCTTGTAGCCGCGGCGCAGGGGGAAGCTACTCATCTTCCGCTTGACCCCTCGGGGATTGCGGCGATTGCGGCTGGAAACGGCAGA
>DATNMW010000251.1:0-5423 GCA_035602155.1 Bryobacteraceae bacterium
TGCGTGGTACACGAAAGATGTTTGGGCGCCTCCGGGCGCGGGCACAGGAGCTCTGCGAGGCACCAGCGGATACACGTTGTTGCGGCGCGCCTCGCTATCGAAGAGCTGCTGCAGCTCTTTCAGCTTCTCCGGATTCTGCGCGGCCAGATCGTGCGCCTGGCTGTAATCCTCGTTCAGATTGTAGAGTTCCCACGGATTATTTTCGGGACTGTGCTGTTCCCAGTTGGCGAGCTGGCTGCTCTGCCATGGCAGCAGGTGGCGCGATCCGGCCCACCATCCGTCTTTGTAAATGCCGCGATTGCCCAACATCTCGAAGTATTGAACCTTATGCGGGCTGGGCTGATCCGGATGATCGAAGCTATACACCATGCTGAAGCCTTCGAGCGGCAACTGCTTCACGCCGTTCACCACCTCCGGAAGTTGCACGCCGGCCAGTTCATAGAGCGTCGGCGCGATATCGGTGACGTGATGGAATTGGGTGCGGAGTCCGCCGGCGTCCTTGATATGCCCGGGCCATGAGACGATCAGCGGATCGCGTGTGCCGCCCAAGTGGGAAGCCACTTGCTTGCTCCATTGAAACGGAGTGTTGGTGGCCCAGGCCCAGGATGCCGCATAGTGGTTGATGAAAAGTTCGCCGCCCAGGTCGTCGATATGCTGCAAGCGCTCTTCAATGGTTCGCCTCTTGCCGTCCACGGTGTAAGCGTCGATGCCCTCCGGGCCGCCTTCGGCGCTGGCGCCGTTATCGCCGGCGATGTAGAAGACGATCGTGTCTTCAGCGTGTCCCTCGGCCTTGATATTCGCCAGCAGCCGGCCGACTTCATAATCCGTCTGCGCCAGGAAAGCGGCGTAGACTTCCATTTCGTGCGCCAGCAGTTTCTTCTGATTCGCGTCCAGCGAATCCCAGGCCGGCATCTCTTTCGGGCGCGGGGTTAATTCTGCATTGGCCGGGATGATCCCAAACTCTTTCTGGCGGGCGTAGGTCTGTTCGCGAAGCTTATCCCATCCTTGGTCGAACTTGCCCGCATACTTCTCGATCCACACCTTGGCCACATGGTGGGGAGTGTGTGTGGCGCCGGTGGCGAAGTATAGGAAGAACGGCTTCTGCGGCGATACCGCATCGTGCTGCTGCACCCAGCGGCTGGCATCGTTGACCAGATCGGTAGTGAAATGATAGCCTTGCTCGGGCGTGGAGGGCGGTTCCACCGCAGTCGTATTCCGATAGAGCCGCGGATGCCACTGACTGTCCGCGCCACCCATGAATCCGTAGTAATATTCGAATCCCAGGCTGGTGGGCCAATGATCGAATGGACCCGCCGGATTGGTTTCCCAAGCGGGCGTGTTGTGCCACTTGCCGAAGGCCGCGGTGCTGTAGCCATTTTGTTTCAGCACCTCGGCGATGGAGACGGCGCTCTTGGGCCAGATGGAGTTGTAGCCGGGATAGCCTGACGCGCCCTCAACTACCGTGCCGAATCCGATCTCGTGATCGTTGCGCCCGGAAAGCAGCGCGGCGCGCGTGGGTGAGCACAGCGAGTTCACATGAAAACGGTTGTAACGCAGGCCGCTTTTGGCCAGCTCGTCCAGGGCGGGCGTGGGCACCGGGCCGCCGAAGGTGCCGGTGGCGCCGAAGCCCACGTCGTCGAGTAGAATCAGGACTACGTTGGGCGCGCCTTTGCGGGCGCTGGTGCGTTGCGGCCAATCCGGCGAGGATTTGTCGCGGCTGGGGTCGATCTTGCCTTTGAAGGGCGGATCGGGCTTTGGCAGCACGTCCGCCGCCCAAATCATGGCTGCCGACAACGCCAGCATTCCGCCCGTTACTACGATAAGCTTTCGCATGTTAGTCATTGAATTCTCTCCAACGTTTACTGAACATCCACGCGTACGGTTTCGATGTTGCCGGTGAATGCGAACGGACTGGCATAGTCGGAACTCACCGGCGTGCCCAAATCCGAGCCGACATCCAACGTTTCAAAGTACAAGCCGTAGCCGCCAAAACCGGCGATTTTCGTTTCTCCTGCCGGCTTGCCATTGATCGACAGGCGCGCCACTCCTGTCCCGCCCGTGAGAAAGAACGACAGGCCCGTGGCCAGTCCGGCTTTGTCCGGAGTGTAGTCCAGCACGATCTCGGACTTCCCGGTTTGCAGGGGATCGCTAGACAGCAACCCGCCAGCGCGGTTGCCGGAAGCGTTCACCTGGTAGCCTACGCGGCCGTCCTTCACAAACAGCGTGTAGCCGCCGTAGATCCCGCCCTGGGCCAGGATCACGCCTTCGGCTCCGCCCGCCGGAACATCCACATCCGCGGTAATACGGTGCGGCCGTCCCACCACGTGCGGCGCGGCGCTGGCGGAGATGCGCGTGATGCCGGCGCGATACACGAAGGACTTTGCGCCATCGTTGGGCGCGGGCTGCAGGACGGGGTAAGGCAACAGCGGGTAGACGTTGTTGCGGCGCGCTTCGCTTTCGAAGAGTTGCTCCAGTTCCTGCAGCTTCTCCGGATACTGGGCGGCCAGATCGTGCGCCTGGCTGTAGTCCTCGTTCAGGTTGTAGAGTTCCCACGGATGTGCCGGCGGCCTGTTTCCGGACCAAAGGCCTAGCATGGCCCAGGGCACCATGTTACGCGAGCCCGCCCACCATCCGTCTTTGTAAATGCCGCGGTTCCCCACCATTTCGAAATATTGGATCTTGTGCGGGCTGGGTGTGTCGGGATGATCGAATGTGTAAACCATGCTCTTGCCTTCCAGCGGCAACTGCTTGACGCCGTTCACCACCTCCGGAAACTCGACGCCGGCCAGCTCGAAGATAGTGGGCGCAATGTCGGTGACGTGGTGGAACTGGCTGCGGAGTCCGCCGGCATCCTGGATGTGGCCGGGCCAGGAGACGATCAGCGGATCGCGCGTCCCGCCCAGGTGCGAGGCCACCTGCTTGCTCCACTGGAATGGCGTGTTGGTGGCCCAAGCCCAAGCGGCGGCGTAGTGATTGGAAAACAGCTCCCCGCCCATTTCATCCGACAGCTTGAGGCGATCCTCAAAGCTTTGCGGTTTGCCATCCACGGTCAAAGCGTCGTGGCCGTCCAGGCCGCCTTCGGCGCTGGCGCCGTTGTCGCCCACGATATAGAACACGATGGTGTCTTCGTTGTGGCCTTCGGCTTTGATATTTTGCAGCAGCCGGCCGATCTCATGATCGGTGTGCGCCATGAAGGCCGCGTAAACTTCCATCTGATGGGACAGCAACTTCTTCTCGTCGGCGGATAGCGAGTCCCAGGCGGGCAGTTCCGCCGGGCGGGGCGTCAGGCCGGTGCCTGCCGGAACGATGCCGAATTCTTTCTGGCGCGCGTAGGTTTCTTCGCGCAGCTTGTCCCAACCCTGGTCGAATTTGCCCTTGTATTTATCGATCCACACCTGCGGGACATGATGCGGCTCGTGCGTGGCGCCGGTAGCCAGATAGAGGAAGAAGGGCTTCTGCGGCGCGACGGCGTCGTGCTGCTGCACCCAGGTAGTAGCTTGATTCACCAGATCCCAGGTCAGGTGATAACCTTGCGCGGGCGTGGTGGTCGGCTCCACGGGGGTCGTGTTCCGATATAGGCGCGGATGCCATTGGTTGTCCATGCCACCCATGAAGCCGTAGAAATATTCGAATCCCAGGCTGGTGGGCCAGTGCTCGAAGGGGCCGGCGGGATTGGCTTCCCACACGGGCGTGTTATGCCACTTGCCGAAGGCGGCCGTGCTATAACCGTTCTGCTTCAGGATCTCGGCGATGGATGCGGCACTGCGCGGCCAGATCGAGTTATAACCGGGGAAGCCGGCAGCCAACTCCACCACGGTGCCGAAACCGATTTCGTGATCGTTGCGGCCGGAGAGCAAGGCGGCGCGCGTGGGCGAGCAAAGCGCATTCACGTGAAACCGGTTGTAGCGCAGGCCGCTCTTGGCCAACTCATCGAGGGCGGGGGTGGCCACGGGGCCTCCGAAGGTGGAGATGGCGCCGAAGCCTACGTCGTCAAGCAGAATCAGCACGACATTAGGAGCGCCCTTCTTGACGGCTGGGCGTTGCGGCCAATCCGGAGACGATTTGTCGCGGCTGGGGTCGATCTTTCCTTTGAAGGCGGGATCGGGCTTTGGCAGCACGTCGGCCGCACGAATTGCGGCCAGTGACAACGTCATCATCACGGAAACCGTTACAACTCTCGTCTGTCTGTTTTTCATTGAAGGTCAACTCTCACAGTTTCGATCTTGCCGGTGAAGCGGAAGGGGCTGGCATAGGCGGGGCTCACCGGCGAGCCGAGGTCCGCGCCCACGTCCAGAGTTTCAAAGTAATTAACGCCGAGAACGGCGATTTTCGTCTCGCCGGCGGATTTGCCGTTCACCGACAGTCTGGCTACGCCGGGGCTGGGGCTGCGCCCGGCGATCAGGCCGGGCCGGGGAGTCGTCGTATCCGGCGTGAATTCCAGAACGATGTGCGCTTTTCCCGGCGCGAGAGGTTCGGAAGACACCGTGCCCGCGCGGTTGCCGGAGGCGTTGACTTCATAGACCACGCGGCCATTCTTGATAAAGAGCGTGTACCCCCCCAGAACACCCCCTTGCGCCAGGATGACGCCTTCGGCGCCGCCTGGCGGGATTTCCACGTCCGCCGTAATGCGGTGCGCGCGGCCCGTCAGCCGGGGCGCCGACGCCGCCGGAATGCGCTCAACTCCGGCATGGTAAACGAATGTTGTGGAGCCGTCGTACGGCGTGGGCATTGGCGAGCCGAACGGCGTCAACGGGTAAACGTTGTTGCGCCGCGCCTCGCTATCGAAGAGTTGCACCAGCTCTTTCAGTTTTTCCGGATTCTGGGCAGCCAGATCGTGCGCCTGGCTATAGTCTTCGCTGAGATTGTAAAGCTCCCAAGGATTGTTCTCCGGCCGCCGGTCCTGCCAATGCGCCGCCAGGTCCCAGGGCAATAGGTGCCGCGATCCGGCCCACCAGCCATCTTTATAGATTCCGCGGTTGCCGACCATCTCGAAGTACTGGATCTTGTGCGGACTGGGTTGGTCCGGATGATCGAAGGTATACACCATGCTGACGCCTTCGAGCGGCAACTGCTTCACGCCATTTACGGATTCGGGAAACTGAATACCGGCCAATTCGTAAATGGTGGGCGCGATATCGGTGACGTGGTGGAACTGGCTGCGCAGCCCGCCGGCGTCCTTGATGTGCCCCGGCCACGAGACAATCAGCGGGTCGCGCGTGCCGCCCAAATGCGAAGCTACCTGCTTGCTCCACTGGAAGGGCGTGCAGGTGGCGAATGCCCAGCCCGACGCATAGTGATTCAGATATAAGTCGCTGCCCATTTCGGCGGAGAGCGCCAGGCGCTCCTCCATGCTGCGCGGCTTTCCCTCCGCGGTCAAGGCGTCGTGTCCTTCTATCCCGCCTTCGGCGCTGGCGCCGTTGTCG
>DATNMW010000252.1:0-2600 GCA_035602155.1 Bryobacteraceae bacterium
AGATGGTGGTGCGTGCGCCTTCATTATGTACGGACGCTTCGCGCGGACGGTCTTTGCGCCAGGGCAGCAGTAGGAGGGTCGACGCGCCGGTGGTCCGCAGGCGTAGGATGGATTGCCGCTCTTCAAATTGCCGGCCGTTGGTTTTCAAGAATTCGTTTTCTTCGCGATTGGGGTGCCAGTGGTGGGACCACGTGCGCATGACTGACTGGGCGGGGGAATCGCTGAAGGTGTAGAGGTCCCAGTCGATCAGCCAATGAGGTTCGCCCATTAGGTTCAGCGTCACGATGCGGGGGACGGCGGGGCCATCGAAGGTGTCCCGGATGAGGATGATGGGATTGGCTTCGTCGGGGTGGATGGAGTTGACGCTTCGGGTCCATCCGGCGCCCTTGGATTCGTAGGTGGCGCGCACATAGGCGCTGTCGGGGAAAGAGTCGAAGGCTTGGGTGGTTGCGTGTTGCCAGCGGAATCCGATTTGGTCTAGCGGGGTGGCGGTGGTGTCCCAGGCGAAGGGCAGCGCGCTTTCGGGGAGCGCGAGCGAATGCATGAAGGCTCCGGGCGATTGCGGCGAATACATGCTGCCCCAATCGACGGAAAGCGGCGCGCCGAGGGCGTAGATCGCTATGGTGCCGTTGTCTTCGTGGGCGTGGTCGCGGTAGAAATCGCCATCCACCAGCCAGATTGCGGTCTCGTTGCGCGTGCCCCAGCCATTGCGCAGGACGGTATACCAGCCGGGAAAGTTGGCGTCGGCGAGGTGGGGGTTCGCGACGGGCAGGTTCTCGTCGATTTTCAAAATGGTGGAACCGTGGAAGCCGGAATGCATTGCGCCGGAGTGCCACCAGGCGGCCATCAGGCGGGCGCTGAGCGCGGGATCGGCCGCGGCGAAACCGGTGGCAAGCTGGCCGTATAGCTCGGACGATTCGGTGGAACCGTCGCCGATGGAGACGACTTTGCGGTATCCGCCGAAGCGGGGTTCGGGAGGCGTAAGCAGGTTCAGGTAAAACTCGGCGAAGCGGGCCAGGCGCGGCTCATCGCGGAAGGCGTCGGCGATGCCGGCGGTCTGCAATTGCTGGAAGGTGGTGAGGAGCGGCCCCATGGATGCGCCGATGTAATGCGTGGATCCCATGGCGGCGCCGGAATCGTTGACGGTTTGGGAGAGGTTGGCTAGGGCGCGGGAGACCGCTCCCTCACGGTCGCGGCTCAGTAACACCGTGTCGCGGCTCAGTAACACCGGGTCGTGGCTCGGTGGGTCGGGTAGGAGCAGCGCGTAGAGATCGCGGTATTGGTTCTGCTGCACGGGCATGTTGGCGGTTCCCAGATTCAAGCCGTGGCCTTCGAACAACGGAACGAAATCGGAATCCCAGAGGACGTTGGCGAATAGTGCGGCAGCGGCTTTGGCGCGGGCGTCGGGGAGGACGGCATTGATCCACACGGCTTGGCGGGCCATCTCCAGGCCGCCGTGCCAATAGTGGAAGCGGAAATCGTAAATGCCGTCGCCATTGACCAGCGCGTCGAGCAGGTCGTGGGCGGTGGCGGCGATGCCGGCGATGAGTTCTTCACGCTTGCGGCCGGAGGGGTCGCGCCACATGTCCAGCAGGGGGCGGGCCGTAGGTTCGTCGTTATAAAGGTGGCGGTAGTAATCGGGGTCCTGGCGGACGCGGGCGATTACGGCGTCGACGGCGGCACGAGGCATGAACAGCGGCGGATAACCGGAGGGTGGATCGGCAAACGCGGTCTGATATCGATACACCTTGTTGAGATTGATGCCGCCATGTAGGTTCATCTGCCGGGCGATGTTTTGGATCGTGTTGGGATGGCCGAGGTCGCCGCCCTTAGTGCCGATGAAGATACCCCAGGCGATGCGCACGCGCGGGAAGACGCGGGCATCGGGCGCGCGGCGATGGGTTTCGAAGGCGATGCCGGCGACGGGGCGGGGCGCGGTGAAGATGCCTGCGCCGTTGTGGGCCGCGCCGATGGCGCGGGATGCGGGTCCGGCGAAGATGCCGAGCAGGTTGGCGTCCGGCCCGGCGGTGGCGTTGTACAACTGCCAATACCAGCCGCTGTCATAGATCCAGGGATCCCAGACGGCCATGCGCCGGATGTTGGGAGGTTCGCCGTTGTAATTGGACGGAGCGGGCGTGCGGTATTGGAGGTCGCGCACGGCGTCGCCGGCGGGGCGCTCGTTCCATGGGCGGTACTGGCGGCCATCGGGTTCGCGGCCGTTTTCGATGGAGGTGGAATGGTGCCCGCGATAGCGCGCCTGGTTCGGTTCGAGGCCGCAGTAGACATCGAGAGTGTAGCGCAGGTCCATGTCGGTGTCGTCTTCGACGAGGATGGACGGCTGGCCGGCTTGGATCTCGATGGTGGAGCGGTAGAAGCCCGCGCCCGCGGGGATGAGGCGCTTGTCGCCATACGTGAGGGGCCGGCGATGGAAGGTGTAGGCGACTTCGACGATCACTTTGAGCGGGCCGGTTTCGAGGAAACGGACGGTCATGCCTGTAGGGTCGCCGGCGGCTTCGAGGATGTTGGGTCCGGTGGCGGTCCAGGTTCCATCGCGGTAGAGGATGCCCTGGATGGGCGCATAGGTTGGGCGGCCGGGCGAG
>DATNMW010000253.1:0-19791 GCA_035602155.1 Bryobacteraceae bacterium
TTCCCGCGGTCGTCATTCTGGCGGCGGCGTTGCTGGCTGCTTTGCCGGCCGTGCTCCATGCAGTCCGGATCGATCCCGCCGCCACGCTGCGCGCCGAATAGCAGCCGCGGTCGGGTAGCGGTCATGCCCCCAAACGGCCAATGGGTGCTTAACAGTTTTGGGGATTTCTAATGGAAGAAACCGCTCCCTGACGGTCGCGACTCGGTAACCGTGCGAAATCAGCGTGCCCGTTACTGAGCCGCGACCGTCAGGGAGCGGTTTCCCCAAGACGGCTAAGCACCCACGGCCAATCTCCCGAACCGCCCGCCAACCGGGTTATGCTATGATTTTGGATGTCCGGCCAATCGCACGCTCACGGAGAGGTGGCTGAGTGGTCGAAAGCAGCGGTTTGCTAAACCGTCGTAGGGTCAAAAGCTCTACCGGGGGTTCGAATCCCCCCCTCTCCGCCACTTGCGCGCTTCGAAAGTCGTAATCTCCAGGTACCGTAGCCTCTCTTCGCCGTTCGCGGGCGCCTCACCGGCCATTGAACCGGCGATACATGAGCAATCTTGACCGTATTATCCCGGCTGGCGTGAGCAGTAGTGGCCAGACTAGAGCCGCTCGTGTTTGATATTCGGTTAGAGATATGTCGGGAGGGACGCCCGATTGTTGGACTTGACCTCGTCAACCGAGTTGAGAACTGGTTGCACACAGCTTGCGATAAAGAAGGCTCGGATGAGATCCCGTGGCGCCGAAAGCGCGGGTTCCCCATCGAACAGAACGTCCGCTGCCAGTGCGTTGAAACTGGAAATCGGCGGTTGGGCAGCTCAAAGCGAGCCGGCCACAACCGCATTTGGAGTCGCACGTTACCGTTTCCGGACCCGCGCCGGTCTCAATCGATCCGGAAAAAGATATTCCGAAGACGCGGAAGCAAAATAACCACAACCACAACCAATATGCCTCTGGAGGAAAAAATATGGCAAGCCCCGCGACAGCCTTACCACAAAGAAAATTGGAAGACCCCTTGGCGCACCTGCCGTGTTCCAGTATCCTGGTGTACAAGAAGGGCCAGAACATTTACGGTCTGGATCAACCCTCCGCCAGCATTTATCTGGTGATCGAGGGCAAGGTAAAGGTTTCCCGCATGGCCGGCGACGGCCACCAGGTGATCTTGGACATTTATCAAACCGACGAGTTCTTCGGTGAATTAGCGCTGCTCAACCTGCCACAGCGCCTCGAACAAGCTACGGCAATGGAGAGCACGCGGCTGATGTCCTGGACCACCGCGGAGATCGAAGAAATTGTTTCGAGGCGGCCCCGGCTGGCCGTGGCTTTGTTGCAAATCATGGCAGTGCGCACCATAGAGTTCGGGCACCGCATCGAGAGCTTCTCGGTGGATAATATTGCGCGCCGGCTGGCCCGTTCCCTGCTCCGCTTCAGCGAGCGGCTGGGTACGGCCGCGCAGGATGGTTGCGTGCGGTTGCCGCCGTTCACGCACGAGTTGCTCTCACAATATGTGGGTACCTCGCGCGAGATCGTCACGCATTACATGAACCAGTTCCGCCGCCAAGGCTACCTGCGCTACTCCCGGACAGGCATCGTCCTGATACCGCAACGCCTTCATGGATTAATTGGCGATCGCCGGTCTTCTTAGACCTCGGAATCGAGAAGTACCGTGGGGCAGGCGGTTTCGCCGGGCCAAAACGAACGCGGCGCCGCGGCCTCGTGCGGGAGGCTCGTACAACCCACGAGTTCCCCGCGAATGGCGCTACAATCGCACTTTCTTGATGCGAACATTTCGTCTGGCTGCTCTCCTGATCTCAGTCGCCTCGCACGCACCGGGCGCGCCGCCGGATTTCTACGGACGCATCGGCCACATCGTTTGGCTGGTGCACTCCATGGATGGGCCCCTGCTCGCCTGGTCGAGCCTCGGCCTTTCGGATGTGCATGACTTCGGTAAGATCGCTTTCGAAGGCGAGTATCGCGGCCGGCCCATCACCGGGCACGCGCACATGGCCTGGGGACATTTGGGAAGCCTGGCCGTGGATATGCTGGAGCCGCAAGGCGGCGACAGTGCCTTCGACGCTTTCTTATCGACGCACGGAGACGGCGTTTTCTCCATCGTTTACGAAGTGGCCAGCCAGGATGAAATGGCCAGGGAAGTCGAGCGCTTGGGCGGAGCCGGAGTGCCAGTGCTCCAGCGCATGCGGGTGGATACCGATCGCGGCCCCGCAGTATTTACGTTTTTCGATACCGGGCCAATGGGCAAATATGTGCTCGGCTTGGTTCGCTGGCCGGGAGGGGCGGCGCCGAACGCAGCGTCGCCCTTGGTGTCACATATCGCGTTCGTCATCCGCGACCCCAAGCCTGTCTCCGATTATTGGCAGCGGATCGGGTTTCCGGCCATGCAAGTGGCGCACGCCAGCCCGCGCGAAGACTCCCGCTATCACGGTATGCCCCTTTTGCTGCCGTTCGATGTCGGCTGGCACAAGTACACACAGCCGACTTTCGAGTGGATCGTTCCGCCGCAGGAGCCGGCCAACTGCTATGCCGATTTCCTGAAGGCCCACGGCGAAGGCATTCACCACCTGGGGCTGCCGGTGGACGACCTGGACGGCGCCATTGCCAGGTACAAGGGCCTGGGCTACGGCGTCGTGCAATCTGGCGCTTGGGGCGATGTTGGCAAAAAGGGTTCCGGCCGGTACGGGTATATGGGGACCGATTCGATCGGCGGCGTCACCGTGGAATTGATCCACGCCTATAACTGACCGGAGCGAAGAGCGCGTGGGCGCGCGCCTTCGCACTGAGCGCGCGCCGAGGGGAGGATCCGGGATTTATGTTATCCGACCGGATTCCAAGGATCTGCGGAGGTTTTGGCGGGAGCGCCGAAAAGCATACGTGGGAGCCACCAGCTAAATGCCCGCCGAAGAAGGACATGGGTGCGCACCGATAGGGGCGGCGCCGGCTCCCCGATGAGGAGGGGAGCAGACCCTGGCCTCCTATAACGGGGAGGTCGCGCCTAAACGACTGGATCACCTCGAACCAGTACCAGGAGCCAGCGGAATTTGTGGGATCCATCCCATTTACCGAAACGCGGGGACATGTGGAAGCCGTGTTACGGAATGCAACGGTATATCGGCAACTCTATGCAGGCAAAGCTCCCGGCCGGCAGCCGGACGCGCGGCAGCAAGCAAGCCCCCTCCGGCGTAACCGCGAAGCCGTCTAATTCGCCTTCCCTTCCGCCGAAGAATGTGCGAATCTTAATCTAGGGTTTGAACTATGCTACCAAGTTTCCTACTTCCGGAAACGACCATTCGCGAGGCTGGCACCAGCCCCGAGGTGGACCTCGGAGATTCCCGGGGCAGTGTGATTCTTCTCACTCTCGGCATCACTCGCATCATTGAACAGGAAAGCCTGGATGTTTCCATCTGGGGTTCCGCGGACAATGTCGAGTGGGGCGCCAAACCCATCGTCTCCTTCCCGCAGAAATTCTATTGCGGCACGTATCAGATTCTGCTCGACCTGCGCGCCCACCCGGACGTGCAATTCCTGCGCGCGAAATATCATGCGCAACGCTGGGGTAAGGGTGAACTTAAGCCGCTGTTCGGCGCCTACGTCTTCGCGCAAGGCGTTCAGCAGCAAATTCTGACTATGACCGCCTGACCTGCTAATGATCTCCTACAACGAAGCCCTCGACCTTTTCCGCTCCGACGATCTGATTGGTATCGGCATGGCCGCCGACGCCGTGCGCAAGCGCCATCACCCCGAGGGGATAGTCTCGTACATCGTCGATCGCAACATCAATTACACGAACTTTTGCACGGAATATTGCAGTTTTTGCGCTTTTTACAGGCCCATGGGCCACGCCGAGGGTTACGTCCACGACCACGAGACTATCTTCGCCAAGATCCAGGAAACCCTTGACTTGGGCGGCACTGGCGTGTTGATGCAGGGCGGCCTCCATCCGGACTTGAAGATCGAGTGGTACGAAGATCTGCTGCGCGCCATCAAGCAGCGCTTCACCATTCATCTCCACTGCTTTTCCGCGCCGGAGATCACCAACATCGCCGAGGTCAGCGGCCTGAGCTTGCGCGACACCATCGCCCGGCTGCGCGACGCGGGCCTGGACTCCATCCCCGGCGGCGGAGCCGAGATTCTGGACGATGGCGTGCGCCACCGCATTAGCCGGCTCAAGTGCAACACTTCCGAATGGATCGACGTGCACCGCACCGCGCATGCATTTGGCATGCGCACCACCGCCACCATGATGTTCGGCTGCGGCGAGACGCTGGAGCAGCGCATGAATCATCTGCGGATCGTGCGCGAGATTCAGGAAGATACCGGCGGCTTTACCGCCTTCATCCCCTGGACGTTCCAGCGCGAAAACACTTCGCTCGGGCATTTCGTGCACGAGGAAGCCACCGCGGTCGAGTATTTGCAGAACCTGGCGATCTCCCGCATCTACCTCGATAACATCGAGAACATTCAGTCGTCCTGGGTCACACAGGGGCTGAAGACCTGCCAGCTCGGGCTGCGCTTTGGCGGCAACGACGTGGGCAGCATCATGATCGAGGAGAACGTGGTCTCCGCCGCCGGCGCGCATCACCGCGCCAGCGAAGAAGAGCTGCGCCGCATTATCCGCGATGCCGGATTTATCCCCAAGCAGCGCGATACCCTCTACCGCACCTATTTCTTGAATTAGGCCGCGCCCGAATTTTCGGTAGCGTGCCGCAACGCCCCCTTGACTCGGCTAGCCCAGATCGGCCATAATATATCGCAGTACCATATATGCAAGATCAATCTATCGACAATCGCGAGTGGAAGAAGGGCAGCGCCGAGCTGCTGCTGCTTTCGCTGCTGGAAGCCGTGCCCCGCCACGGCTACGAACTCGGCAAGCTGATCGAGCAGCGCTCCCAAGGCGCGCTGCGCTTTCACGCCGCGTCGCTCTACCCGCTGCTGTACCGCCTGGAGAAGCGCGGCTGGATTCAAGGCCGATGGGTGGAGAAAAGCGGGCAACGCCGCCGGCGCTATTACCGGCTGACTGCGCCAGGCCGGAAAATCCTGGCTTCCCAGCGGCAGGGCTGGCAAACGTTTGTCGAGGCCATCAACCGCATCGCCGGAGCCGAAAATGCCTGATTGGAACGCACGGATTCGCGAACAACTCGGGATCTTGAACCTGAAGCCTGCGCGCGAGGCGGAGATCGTGGAGGAATTGGCCCAGCACGCCGAGGATCGCTACCGCGAACTCCGCACCGGCGGGGCTACGGAAACGGAAGCCCGCCGCATCGCGCTCGACGAGATCGGCGGCCACCAGTTGCTAGCCAGGGAACTGCGCGCCATCGAGCGTACGGTTGCGCCGGACCGCGGCAGATTCCTGGCCGGCCTCGCCCAGGATCTGCGCTACGCGTTCCGGACGCTACGCAAGAATCCCGGCTTCACCGCCGTCGCGATGCTGGCGCTGGCGTTGGGCATCGGCGCGAACACTGCGATTTTCAGCGTGGTGAACGGAGTGCTTCTGCGGCCCCTGGCGTATCCCGATCCCGGCCGGTTGACCCTGATCTCCGAAACCACCTCGGAGTTCAGCCAGATGTCGGTTGCGTATCCGAATTTCCTCGATTGGCGCCGCGAAAGCCGCTCCTTCACCGATATAGGCGCCACTCGCAGCGACGACTTCAACTTCACCGGATCCGGCGAACCCGAGCGTCTTTCGGGCGAGTACGTCTCCGCGAGTCTGTTTCCGGTCCTCGGCGTCACGCCCTTCATGGGCCGCGGTTTCCTGCCCCAGGAAGACCGCCAGGGCGCCGCCTGCGCCATCATGATCGGCTACGGGTTCTGGAAACAGCGGCTGGCAGCCGACCCGAACATCCTCGGCAGGGTCCTGACCCTCAACGCCATGAGCTGCGCCGTAGTTGGCGTTTTGCCCGCCGATTTTCGGTTCAGCGAGAGGGCGCAGGTCTATGTTCCTATCGAGCAGTACGACGGGGGTCTGCTGCGCACGCGGGAGTCGCACCCCGGAATCTCGGTCTTTGGCCGGCTCAAACCGGGTGTGACCATCAAAGCGGCGCAGGCGGAGATCGGGTCTATCTCTAGCGTCCTCGAACGCCAGTACCCGGCCACCAATGCGGGACACGGAGCGAGAGTTGTGCGGATGAAGGACAACATGGTGGCGTACATCCAACCGACGCTCCTGCTGCTCGTAGGGGCCGTCGGGTTCGTGCTGATCATCGCCTGCGCCAACGTCGCCAATCTGCTGCTGGCGCGCTCCACGGCTCGAAAGCGCGAGTTCGCCATCCGCACCGCGCTTGGCGCCGAACGCGGACGCATCGTGCGCCAGTTGTTGACGGAAAGCGTCCTGCTATCTCTGGGCGCGGCCGCGATCGGCTTGCTGCTGGCCCGCTGGGGAACCAGGCTGGTACTGACGGCTGCGCCCGGCAGCTTGCCGCGCTCCGGGGAAATCGGAATCGACCCGTACGTCCTGCTCTTTACGCTGGCGGTTTCGATCATCACCGGGATCCTGTTCGGCTTGGCGCCGGCCTTCCACGGCGCGAATGCGAACCCCCAGGAATCGCTGAAAGAAGGCGCGCGCGGCGCCGGCGGCGGACGTCGTCGCGCGGAAGGCGTCTTCGTGGCCGTGGAAATCGGCTTGGCAGTGATCTTGCTGTCGGGCGCGGGACTGATGATGCAGAGTGTCTGGCGGCTCTTGCGGGTCGATCCCGGGTTCAACACGCGAAATATCCTGACCATGCAGGTCGCGCTATCGCCCAAGGTGATGGCGAGCCCGCCGGCCATCCGCCTTGCATACCAGCAAATGCTTGGGCGTGTGGCGGCGATTCCTGGGGTTCAGGCGGTTGCCGTCGCGTCACTGGTGCCTCTCGGCGAGAGCGACAGCGAGAATTCCTTCTGGCTGGGCGCCGGGCCCCAGCCCCCTCAGGACCACTTGACCTCAGCTATGTTCTATGTCGTAACGCCCGATTACTCCAGGGTGATGCAGATTCCGTTGCTGCGCGGGCGGTTCATCGCGGAAAGGGACACCCTAGCATCGCCCGCCGTGGTGGTGATCGATGAGGTCATGGCAAAGCATGTCTTTCCCGGCCGGGACCCCATCGGGCGGCAAATCAGTCTCATGGCGGTGGGGCCTGTCCAAATTGCCGGCGTCGTAGGGCACGTGAAGCATTGGGGCCTCGATACCGACGATACCGCCAAGATACGGGACCAAATCTACTTCCCTCTCCTGCAAATACCGGACCAGTTCATGTCCCAAGGCGTAGCGGGACTCACGCTCATGCTGCGCACCGGCGCCGAGCCGCTGGGCCTGGCTTCGGCCGTGCGCGCGCAGGTGGCCGGTCCCACGCAGGATCAGCCCATTTACGCGGTCCGCACGATGGAACAGACCGTTTCGGGATCGCTCGCCCAGCGTCGCTTCGCCATGCTGGTGCTGATCGTCTTCGCGGCTACCGCCGTGCTGCTGGCCGCGGTCGGAATCTATGGCGTCATGGCTTATGCCGTGACCCGTCGCACCCACGAACTCGGCATCCGCGTCGCTTTGGGAGCCTCTCGCCGGGAGACCATCGGATTGGTCATGCGCCAGGGTATGCGGCTGGCCGCGATCGGCCTTGCCGGAGGACTGGTGGCGGCTCTGGCGCTGACGCGACTGATGGCAGGCTTGCTCTACGGCGTCCGCCCGGCCGATCCAGCGACGCTTGCGGCGGTGGCGTTGCTGCTGGGTGGAATTGCGCTGCTAGCGTGTTACATCCCGGCGCGGCGCGCGACTGCGGTCGATCCGGTGGTCGCCTTGCGCTGCGAGTGAACGGCTAAAATCAATCCGTGTTCGCGCAAGACGGCATCCACATCGGGCCGGCCCGTTGGCAGATCCACACTGGGGATCGTCACGCCCGCGGCACTGCGCGACCCGCGCGTAATCCCGACTGCCTTCATCGCAGTTGTGTACTCCGTGCCCGAACCTCTACCGCGAACAGACCACCAGCATATACCGGCCATCCAGGCTGGGAATTTCTTCCAGGATACGCAGCCCGCCGCGCTCCACTAGCAGCGCGTGCAGAGCGTCCGCGGTGAATCTGTAGTTGAAGTTCAAGTTGATGTGCTCGCCGCGCTCCACCAGCACTTCGTGAGCCGGCGTGGCAATGCGCAGGTCGCGATCCGGGCGGAAATACGAGGCGGTCACGTGCAGGCCGCCGATGCTTTTGTCGCGCTTATGTTCAAATCGTACTTCTCCGTCGTCGGCGGAGACGCCCAGCGCGGCCAGCGGCGCGAACGCGAACTGCACCATTGCGTGGATGTCCGGCGCGGATCCGTTAGTATGATAAATCTCGGCGTCCAGGATCAGCCGGTCGTCGCCATGCAGGCATTGCGCCATGTGCTTGACGTGATCGAGCGGATCGAAACCGCCCAGGGTATTGCCGGACATCAACAATAGCTTGGGCGATTCGGCGGCATCTGTGGCGAATACCAGGTGCATGGGGCTGGAGATATCCGCCTTCACGCCGGCGGTTTCAATATCCAGATCTTCAGCGGCGGCGCACGCCGTTTCCAGCAGCGTCTGGCTGGCATCCACCGGGTAATATTTCAGTTCGCGGCCGGCATATTGGAACACGTCGAGCAGCAGGCGGTCGGTCGAGCCATCGCCGGCGCCGAAACTGATTACCGGCAAACGCTCGACAAAGGGTTCGAGCAACCAGTTGGTTTTGGTGGCGAGTTCCTTCCAGCATCGCCGCAGATCGCCGAATGCGGGATCGGCCGCGCGGGCCAACCATGCGCGCACCGCCAGCGGGCTCCAGTAGAAGAATTTCTCGGGAAGGTCGCGCGCTTCCACGGCCTCGGTAAGCTCTTGGATAATCTCCGCTTCAGTCAGGACGACTTCAATCTTCATGGGTCTACTTAACTATAAACCCATGATCTGAATACCGGCATCGACGAAGATGGTATTGCCGGTGACGCCGCGGGCCAGATCGCTGGCCAGGAACACGGCGGTATCCGCAACTTCGGCGGGATCGGTGTTGCGGCGCAACGGCGAACGCTGCGCGACGTAATCCAGGATGCTAGTGAAGTCCTTAATGGCGCGCGCGGACGCGGTCTTGACAGGCCCCGCCGAGATGGCGTTCACGCGGATGCGCTGCGGCCCGAGATCGCTGGCGAGATAGCGCACCGAGGCCTCGAGCGACGCTTTGGCGACGCCCATCGCGTTATAGTTGGGCACCACGCGCGTCGAGCCTAGATATGTGAGGGTCATCAGCGCGCCGCCCGTCGTCATCACCGGAGTGGTGGCGCGGGCCACCGCGACCAGCGAGTAAGCGCTGACCTCCTGCGCCAGCAGAAAGCCCGCGCGTCCGGTCTCCACGAAGGGGCGCGATAAGTCGTCGCGATTGGCGAAGGCCAGGCTGTGTACCACGGCATTCAGTGGGCGGCCCAAGGCGCGCAACGATTCGGTGAGTGCGAGCAGATCCTCCTCCTTGGTCACGTCGCATGGCCAGATGCCCGCCACAGGCAGGCCTTGGGACATCTCTTCAATGGCCACCTTCTGGCGGTCGCCCAAATAGGTAAGGGCTAAGGTTGCTCCTTCGCGCCAGAAGGCTTGCGCGATAGCGTACGCCAAGCTCCATTTGTTCGCGATTCCGAGTATGAGGGCTAGTTTGCCCTCCAGCAGATTTGGCATAAGAGTAGTCTTCTATGGTAACCGCATTGGCTAACGTAAGCGCATCGGCCTGCCGCCTTCGTCCTTGCTGCGCTGCGCGGCATCCATGAAGGCAAAGATCTCCAGCGTTTCCCGGTTGGGCACGGGCGGCTGTCCGGTTTCAAAGAATTTCATCACCTCCACCAGCAGCGGGCGGTAGCTGTCGGCCGGGCGCGACGGGCTCTCCACGATCTGCTTGGGGCGGAAGACAACTGCGCCGTAATCGCTATAGGGGCGGAGCGCGCGCACGGTACCGATGCGCCCGTCTTTCCAGCGGCCCACGATCACGTCGGCATCCGGCGAAAAAATGCGGCTGACTTCTTCGCAACCCGGACCCATCAGTGAATACAGCAATTCGATGGGATGGATGGCGTACCAGGACAGATCGAGCTGGTGGTGCGGCTCCAGGGGTCCGGGACCCCAAGTCTCCACGCCCGTAGCGTCGGCGAACTTCATGGTCTCGGCGATTTCGCCGAACCGCAGGCTGGAAGCGCTGAACCATGGCACGCCGGCGGCGGTGGCCAGGCGGGCGATCTCGCGTGCATCCTCCAGCGTGGAGGCCAGCGGCTTATCGATGAATAGCGGCTTGTGTGCGGCAATCACCGCGCGGGCTTGCGCCAGATGCACGCGGCCATCCACGCTTTCGAGCAGCACGGCGTCCACGTCGCGGCACATCTCCGGAATAGTGGTGAAGAACCGCACCCTCCACTTGGTGCGCAGCTCGTCGGCGAATTTGTCCACGCGGGCGGCGCTGGACTCGATGTCGGGGCTGCCGCCTTTGTACGCAGCTACCACTTGGCCGCCGGGCACATGATCGGGCGACGATTCGTCGTTCAGGATTTGGGTGAAGGCGGTGACGTGCGACGTATCGGTGCCGATAATGCCGAGACGCAGCGTGACAGCGCCGGCCGGGATGGCGCAAAAAAATAAGAAAACGGTGAGCTTCACTTCCGGCATTGTACACTGAAAGCGCAGCCGGGCGGCCTATGAGGCCGCAGCAGGCAACGTGCCTGCCCCACACAAATGGATCTGACCACTCCGCTCTCTTACATCAAAGGCGTCGGGCCCGCGCGCGCAGCCATGCTGGAGGCCAAAGGTCTCAGCATGGTCGAGGACTTGCTTGCCTACGTGCCCTTTCGTTATGAGGATCGCAGCAACGTGAAGGCGGTCAACGAGCTGGCGCCGGGCGAGATGGCCACCGTGATCGCGGAGGTGCGGACGGCAAGCCTCTCCGGCTTCAAGCGGCGCAACCTGGGGCTGTTCGAAGCCTCATTCACGGACCGTTCGCGCGGCATCCTGGTGGGCAAGTGGTTTCACGGCGGCTACTTGGCCAACGTGCTGGCGCCGGGCCAGAAAGTCGCGCTATTCGGCAAAGTGGAATTCGACAACTATGCCGGTCAACTCAACATGCTGCACCCCGAATTCGAGATCCTCTCCGATGACGACGACGCAGCGGAAGCGGCCCTGCATCTGGGGCGAGTCGTCCCGGTTTATGAAGCCGTATCTAAGATCAGCACGCGCGTGCTGCGGACCATGGTGCATCGCGTGTTGGAATCGGTGCCTCCCGTAGAAGACCAGCTTCCCGAAGAAGTGCGCCGCCGATTGAAACTGCCGGACCGCTGGACCGCCCTCAAGGAGACGCATTTCCCGCCGCAGGAAACAGACATGCGGTTGCTGAACGCGTTCCGGTCGCAAGCGCAGTTCCGCCTGATCTTCGAAGAATTCTTCTGGCTGGAGTGCGGCGTGGCATTGAAGCGCAGCAAGGCGCGCACTATGCCGGGCATTTCTTTCGAACTGACGGATGGCGTGCGCGAGAAGGTGAAGGCCATGCTGCCCTTCAAGCCCACAGGAGCACAGAAGCGCGTGCTGGGCGAGATCGCCCAGGATATGAAAGCACCGCGGCCGATGAACCGTTTGCTGCAAGGCGATGTGGGCAGCGGCAAGACCATCGTGGCGGCGGAAGCGGCGGTGATCGCGATTGAGAACGGGTACCAGGTGGCGGTGCTGGCGCCCACGGAAATCCTGGCGGCGCAACACTATTTTTGCTTCAAGCAACTGCTGGCGTGCCTCGATTACGTGGTGGTGCAACTCACAGGATCGTCCACCGGCCGGGAGAAGGGGCAGCTTAAGAAGCTGATTGCGGCGGGACTGGTGCACGTGGCCATCGGGACGCACGCGCTGCTGGAAAAAGACGTGGAGTTCGCGAAGCTGGGGCTGGCGATCATAGATGAGCAGCATCGCTTCGGCGTGATGCAACGCTTCGAGTTGTTGCGGAAGGGCGTGCATCCGGACGTGCTGGTGATGACCGCGACTCCGATTCCGCGTACACTGGCGCTGACCTTGTACGGCGACCTCGACGTGTCGGTGATCGACGAGATGCCGCCAGGGCGCAAGCCGATCGTAACCAAGCACGTCACGGCCGATCATGCGGAACAGGTCTATAGCTTCGTGAAGAAGCAGATCGACGAGGGCCGGCAGGCGTACGTGGTGTATCCGGTGATCGAAGAATCCGAGAACAACGCCATGAAGGCGGCCGAAAAGATGCACGACCATTTGTCGCAGGAAGTGTTTCCGGGCGTCGCGGTGGGCCTGATGCACGGGCGGTTGCCGGCGGACGAGAAAGAATCCACCATGGAGCGCTTCAAGAAGGGCGAGATCAAGATCCTGGTTTCGACCACGGTGATCGAGGTGGGCGTGGACGTGGCCAACGCCACGGTGATGGTGATCGAGCAGGCGGAGCGCTTTGGCCTGGCCCAACTTCACCAGCTTCGCGGGCGCGTGGGACGCGGCGCGGCGCAGAGCTATTGCATCCTGATCACCGAGCGTATGAGTGAGACAGCGAAGCAACGCATCCGCACGCTGGTGGATTCGAACGACGGATTCCTGATCGCAGAGATGGACCTGAAGCTGCGCGGGCCGGGCGAGTTCTTCGGCACCAAGCAGTCGGGACTGCCGTCGTTGCGGGTGGCGAATATCCTGCGCGATAAGGAGATTCTGGAAGCGGCGCGGCGGGAGGCGCTGGATTTCGTGAGCCATCCGCCGTCGGAGGAGGAACTGCGTCTGGCGGTGGCGTATATTCGCGATCATTGGCAACGGCGCTACGGGCTGGTGACGGTGGGCTGATGCGGGTGATTGGGGGCGAGTTCCGGTCGCGGCGGTTGAAGAGCATTCCAGGTTTGGCGACGCGGCCGACGCCGGACCGGCTGCGGGAGACGCTGTTCAATATTCTGGCGCCGCGGATCGAGGGCGCGGTGTTCGTGGATGCTTACGCGGGCACTGGCGCGGTGGGGATCGAGGCGCTCAGCCAGGGGGCGGCGCGGTGCGTGTTTGTGGAGAGTGGGCGGCGGGCGGTGGAAACCATCTGGGAGAATCTGCGGGCGCTGGGGATTGAGGGGCGGGCTAGCGTGGTGGCGGGGAAGGTGGCGGCGAACCTCGGGGCGCGGCCGGCGGATATCGTCTTCCTAGATCCGCCGTATGAAATGCAAGAGGAGTATGCGGCGGCGTTGAAGCAGGCCAGTGCCGGGCTGGTGATTGCGCAGCATTCGGTTCGGTTCGATCCGGGCGACGTTCATGGGGATCTGCGCCGGGCGCGGGTGTTACGGCAGGGGGATAATGCATTGAGTTTTTATGAACGGACTTGACGCCTTCGCGGCTCTTATCTGCCACGGCATAGAGGGAAGACGCGACGCAGCTTACCCAGGGCGTCAAGCGGCGCGGTATGGCGCGCCTTTCCGCCCAGCAGAACCTGGGCCGACGAGTGAGTTACGTCTTTCGCCCGAAGCGGAAGCCGAGCCTGGCGACATCCGGTGTTCACGCCTCTGGCTCCCGGCCCAGTATCCATACGCGGGGCGACGGCGTAACGAACTGGGTCCGGGTGTGCGCAGCTTCACCGCTGGCGATTTTCAGCCGTTGAGTTTCCCTTCATTTTACGGAATCGCTTCATAGGGTGTCTGCGCTCCCTGAGTCCCGGCCAGCGTAAATATAGGCCAATGAAGCCGGGCGGCAGGCCGTCGTACGCCACGGTCGCCTCGATAGTTCCGAAGGACAGGTGGAAAGGAGCGGCGAGGGTGTTGAGATGCCGGCAAGTTGGCCCGCGAAATACTGGGTGTAACTGCGCCGAAGCCCACGCCGTATAGGTTGAGTCGTTCTACTCGGTTTTATTAGGAAGTGGTTGGCGTTTATTTACGGCTTTGTGTTCCAATGTCGTCAGCCGCGTGAGTTGAGGACAGTAGAATCGCCAGAAGACAGGCACGTACGTCGCGGAAGCAAGCAGCCCCGGTGCAGCGTGCTTCGCCGCGCGAAATGCCGCCGGGGCGCAGGGACGGGGCGGAGCTGTAATAGGCGAACCAGAGGCAACAGGCGGACCAGAGGTTGTCCCGCTTCGAGCTGAGGGTATTGGCAGGGCGCGACTTCAGCAACTACCCGCGCTTGCTTTGACCGGCCGGTTTAGCAATCACGCGCTACGCCACTTTATTTTAGCCAGCCAGACCAACAACTTGCCGGAAATGTCCGCCAGCTCTCTCCTACCCCCGCCATATTATTCAATCAGGAAGGCAAGACGCCATGTCAACCGCAGAACAAGTCGAAGCCAATCGCTCCAACGATCGAGAATCCGCAGTCCCCAGGGGGTGCGCGCCCGCGCCGCGGCCCTGCCATCCAGCACGGCTCTTAGCGATCGCGCTGATGGCATCCGGCTGCGCCTATTGTCAGTGTACGTTGTGGAACCAGTCTGCCTGCTCGAGCGTATACTCCGGCAGTGCGAACCCAACTTTAGGCACGTTCCTGGCGGACGTGGAAGCGTCCTTTCAATCCATCGATGCCGCCACCGCCTCCATGCCACAGCCCAAGATCGTCATCACGGCTCAAATACTGCCGGCCGCCGGCGCCTGGCTCAGTACGTCCGTGCAGACATTCGGACCGGCCATCAACGGCTACATGGACCTATTGAAAAACAACGCCGGAGTCACCACACAGGATGTCAATATTTGGCCGTCCGTCCTCTCCTCCGCCTCGCAATACGCTCCCGGGTCGGGGGACATTACCATCGCCAGCGACTGCGCCGGCGGCGCCACCATCGGCACGGGTGCTTCCGTACCTACCGGTACCGGTCCCGCTACACGCTGCAAAGCTCTGACTTATTATGACTCGATGTTTAGCCACGCCGCGGCTAGCGGAATTACCATGCGCCTGGGATTTGTCCCGGTCGGCGGTACCGTCACGGCTTGCGGCCTGACGCCGGTACCCGGAACCTTCACCGAGTCGCAATTCGAGCATTGCCTCATCCCGCTCATCAAGGCGGCCATGAACCGCTGGACCACCGCCATCACGGCCGTACAGGTGTTAGAGGAGCCCCTCGGAGTCATGGCATCCATACAGATATTCTCCATCGCCGACATTGGGACCTTCATCCAACATTCGTCCGCGGCCGTCAAGTCCATCGTACCCGGCGCGCTGGTCGGGGCGGCCGCCACCGGAGCGAGCTGGCCCACGGCCCTGGATACCGGGTATTGGACCGACTGGACCACCGGCAACGTAAGCGGCGCCAGCACCCCCGCGGCTCTCGACTTCCTGGCCATAGATCTCTTCAGCGGCGAGTGCGACCAGAGCGGTAACCATTATTACAACGAGACGCTGTGGTTCAAATCGAATTACCTGGGGGCCAATGCCGGCGGGAAACCGGTCAGAGTAGGGCAGTCCGACCATCCCGGCTGGTGCCCCGCTAGCGGCATCTCGTATCAGCCCGCCGCCTATCTGGGCTTGGGCGATGTCATTTGGCAGACCAGCGGCATGCAGACGGCCTGGCAGTCCACTATGGTGAGGTGGGCCAGCGCGGCGGGAATGCAGTCGTTCGGGATCTTTTGCACGCTCCCATTGTTTAATTACACCTCGAATCAGAGCGTCGATAACTGCGCGGTCGGCGCATACAGCGCTTTGGCCATGTCACAACTGTCGCCCACCGACGCAGCGGCGAACTACAAGACTCTGGGCCAATGGCCCAGTGCGTCGATACAGGGCAACGCGCACCTGGCCGGACGCGCCACTCTGGGCCGCTGAGGGCGCTCCTACTCCGCAAAGATTGCATCCCGCCGGCCGCCCCGTTCGTATTTGCTAGCGAGGCGGGAAACACAATGAAAATCGCAACGATCGCATTAGCGGCAGCCATGCTCCCTGCATGGGCGCAGGAAATCAAGCTGCCTGTCAATCTGGACGCGTTGGCGGACAAGGCGGACAACGCTGTAACAGTCACCATGGACAAGTCCATGCTGCAGTTTGCGGCCAAGTTCATCGACGATAAAGACGATCACGATGCGGATGTCCGCAAACTGGTCGCCGGTCTGGAAGGTATCTACGTCAGGAGCTTCGAATTCAGGCACGAAGGCGAATACAGCATGGCCGATGTCGAGGCTGTGCGCAGCCAGTTGCAAAGCCCTCCTTGGGGACGGCTGGTGGGCGTCAGATCCAAGCACGGCGAAAACGTGGACGTATATTTCAAAGACGGCGGCAGCGGAAAATTGGGCGGCATCGTGGTCATCGCAGCCGAACCGAGGGAGTTGACCATCGTCAATATCATCGGCACGCTCGACCCGCAGCGGCTCGCCGATCTGGGCGGCGAATTCGGCATCCCGCGGTTCGAGAGGTCCGGGGCTTGGAGGGAGGCGCGATGAGAGCTCCATTATGGCTGGCTGTACCGATAGCTCTGATGGCGGCGGGCGCGGTCTTCGGCGGCGACTCGGAATTCGATCGTATCGTGAAGGCCATCGAATCCCGCTATGGGACAAAGCCATTGCATGTTCCTTTCATGGGCCTTGCGAATTTCGCCGTGAAAGTGGCGCATCCGGAGGGAGCCGGCGGCTTCCACCTGGCGGTATTCGAGGGCCTGAGGGACCTGCGGACCGCCGAGGATCCTGGCGAATGGTGCGAGCGGGACCATTTCATGGATACGCTGGCCGGCAAGAACCTGCGCCCGCTGGTGCGCGTGCATTCCCGCCACGACGGGGAGGCGACCTACATTTTTATGGGTCCGGCGAGTAAGTCGAGTAAGTCCGCGCGCGTGCTCATCACCACGTTCGAGCGCGACCAAGCCACTGTAATTGAAGTGAAGGCCAACATGGACACGCTGCTCAAGTCGCTGGAGGAACCATCGCACGCCGGACGCACGCTTCGTGAATAGATCCATGTCAGAATAGGTTCATGTTGAGCAAATGCCGGGCCGGGATCACCGCTCTCTGTTTGCTCGGGGCGCTGGCCCACGCGCAGCAGCGGCCGCCTATTCGTGCGGAGTCCCGCTCGACGGTCGACTATAGCGCTGCCGCGGACGGCTCCGAAACGGTCGAAATCCGGAACTCATCGTATGAGGTTACCGGGACCCAGGTCCCGGGACGGCCTCCCGGCGAGCGCCTCCTGCTGCGCAAAACCGTCCACTCAAAGCAGGCTTTGGGCGACATCGGCATGGAGGCAACGGTCACGCTGGAAGCCTGGCGCCTCGGGGTGGACCCGCAGCAGAAGCCGCTGTACAACGTGACCGTCGCCGGCGCCGATGCCCAGATCGTCGACAATGCCCTCTGGGTCGTCTCGCGCGGCCTGGAAGAAACCGAATGGTGGTCGATATATAAGCTGGGTTCCGGCCAGCATCTCTTCGACACCTACGTGCCACTGTTGAGCTTCTCGATTTCGCGCGAGACCGTGACCACTCGATACGTGGGACTGGAAGTGCCACCCGACGATACAAAGGACGCGCGGCTGAAGCGGCCCAACGTCGTCGGTGTGCTGACCTATGCCGCGGAAGACCGCATCGTCAGCCAAGCCTTCTTGACCTGCGACGATCCCAAGCCGGCCCGGCTTCTGCGCTCCTACGCCGACACCACGCGAACCGTCTCTTTCGCCGAGGGCGCGCTGAAGCTAACCTTCAGCCAAAACTACCCATCGCCCGCAAACACGGTGGAGCTGCGCATACCCCTCCATCGAGACGATCTCGACCTGGCGCACGCCCAACTCCCACCGCGCATGCACTTGCGCACTTATTCCGACTTCTGACTCCTGTTTTCCGTCCTCTTTTCTCTCCCCACGTCCAAATGCCTGTAATTCATAATTGCGTTGAATAGCAGGAAGTGGCTCCCGGAAGTTTCGTTGCGCCACATGGGATTGTTGGAGAACAATACGATGTGTCCCTGGCCATGCGGGACATCCACAACCGCGGGCTTCTCGGCCAACTCGGGGCCTCCGTCTAGCAATCCGCTCACCAGCAGATCTTTGGCCTCCGCGAAGCGTAGGATCACACGCGGCAGCTCGTTGTCCGGCGGAATCCGCCAAGCGGCGTACGCTCTTACTTCTTCGGGCACGTACAGTTCCTTCTCGCGCGGAGTGCGCTTCGGCGGCTTCTCGGGCGCCACGTAAGGGCGGCCTTGGATCACGTCTGGGTCGCTCGCCGATCCCCGGCCGCTGGGCCGGCTCGCATTGCCTTCTTCGCCGCCGCCGAAACCCAGGCTCACATTCAGAACCGGATTCTCGCTGTAGTAAAGGTAGAGCTTATCTCCGTAGCCGTAGACGATCGGGCTTTTGGCATCCTCCACGCTGGCCTGCAGCACGTCGCCCGGGCACACCAGTTTTTGCGAGGGCCGCAGCGAAACCGCGCGCGTCATGCCGCCCTCCACCGGCAAAGCCGCCGATTCGCCGACCGCTATCAGCAGGCCCCCCTCCCGCACGAAGCGCTCCAGGCTCGCAATGCCCGCATAGCCGAAGCCGCCGCGAATGTCGTCGCTCGAATCCAGACCGGGCGCGGCAAAGCTGGGCGTCTCGGGCATGCCCTTCCAGGGCATCGGATTGCCCTGCATGGGAAGCCCCTGCATGGCCGACGCCAGATTGCCGGCGAACGGCGGCACGACGACGACGTCAAACCGATCGCGCAGGCTCGGAGTCTCGCGAATCTTAGTATCCGCGACGTAGGTGTAAGGAATCTTGAGCTGGTCCAGGGTGATGCGAAACCAGCCGTCCTCCTGAGTATTAGTCCAATTGTGCAGCAGGGCTACCCGCGGGGCTTCCAGCGCATGCCGAGCCACCGTCAACTTGGCGTCCGTGGCGAATACGCTAATTCCCAGATCGCGCGCGGCGGCTTCGATCTGGTCGCGGTCTGCTTTGGCGATAACGAAAGTCCCGCGATTGAATTTGTGCCCGTCCGCTTCGAACGGTTCTTCCGCGGCTTCCATGGCCACGCTCGCCAGCCGGAAACGGAAGGTGGCCAGCGCACTATCGGTGTTGTTGTCGATCAGGTAGGTAGTGTGGCCACCGCCCTTGACGGCTCCCGCCACTGCGATCTCACCGGCGACCTTGGCCATGGGTGCGTCAAGCACGGATGCATCCATTACCCGCACGGTCTTGACGTTCGCCAGGGCGCCCAGAGTCCACCCGGTGTCGTCATAAGGCCGCGGGTCTTTCGCGCTGAAGTATTGTGTGTCGAGCAGAGTATCCGCCAAGCGGCTGTAAGGCTGGTCCATACGGATGATGTAGCTGCCCGCGGGAAACTTTACCACCGTTGTAGTAGACGCTGTGGTGGGAGGCTTCTCGTCGGCTGCCGCCTTCTTCTCGTCCGCCGCTTTTCCGGGACCGCCGATAGCCGCGCTTTCCACGTTGAGCACCGCCGCCGAGAAAGCCTTGTCCGCGCGCGAAATCTCGATTCCCTGCCCTCTCAGGACATTCAACAGCCGCGCCTGGTCGCCCACCCGCGCATCGTCGGCGGGCAATACCCAAGCCGCCGGGCCTTCGGTGCGCGCCTTGGCAATCGAACGCAGGCTCTTCAAATAGAAGTTCTGCAGGTACTCTTGCCCATGCGAGGCGACGTTATACAGGCCCAGCAGCAGCCCGCTTTGCTGCAGGTTGACGTTATCGCGCGCCGACCATTTGACCTTGGCCAGCGGCGGGTTGGGACGGAACCATTCCCGGCTGGTCGCATTCGGTTGCAGCGTGCGCTCCTGCGTGTCCGCGCCGCGGTTACCGAAGGTCTCATAAAAGCGGCCGATGGCGTTGTGGCCGGTCGCCGCCCAGATCAGGTAGTTGGGCGCCCATCCGTCGTAGAAGCCGTGCGTCCAGACACCTACCACGCCGCGCCGGGTCAGCTCCGCCACTTCGTA
>DATNMW010000254.1:0-21837 GCA_035602155.1 Bryobacteraceae bacterium
CACGGTCTCGGGCACCGTGGCGACCCTGAGCAACACCGGACTCTGCACCATTTGGGCTTCGCAGTCCGGCAACGCCACGTACACAGCGGCCCAGCCTGTCCGGCAGAGCTTCACGGTGAGACCATCGCCTTAGACCGTCGACAGCTAATTCCAGGGACCATGCTCAACCTGGTTGCCACGGCGCCTCCAAATTGCCGGTGAGCACTAAGCGCCGACCACGCCCGTATCACAGTCTCTGGCACGGTCGCGAGCCTGACCGACGCCGGAACCCAAGGACCGTTGTCTTCACGGTCAGTAGCACAGCAGGCGGACACATTGTCGCATGCGGGCAATACCGCCGATCCCGGCTCAGCTTGTGACTCGGGCAAACGCGCGATCTACATCGGTGGCGTCGGGCACTCCAGACTGCGTACGGCGGCGGCCACCTGCTCGATGGCGCGGCGGCCTTGGCGCAATACTCCTCCCAATGAGAAGAACGGGTGGATCATGCCGGCATATCTGGTGCAAGTCACTTCGACTCCCGCCTCTGCCAGGCGCTTGGCGTATGCTTCGCCCTCGTCCCGCAGCGTGTCGCACTCGGCTGTGATCACCAGGGCCGGCGGCAGGCCGCGCAGATCCGGCGCCAGCAGCGGCGACGCATACGGGTTTTGGGCATCCTCGGGGCGCGCCAGATAATGGCCGCGGAACCATTCCATTTCCGCGCGGGTCAGATAGTGGCCCGCGGCGAATTCAATGTAGGACGGGGTGTCGAAGGAGGCCAGGTTCGTTACCGGATACACCAGAATCTGCAAGGCCAGCGCCGGACCGCCTTCGTCGCGGGACTTCAAGCACATGACCGCCGAGAGGTTGCCGCCGGCGCTGTCGCCGCCCACCGCAATGCGGCGCGGATCGATGGCCAGGCGCGCGGCGTTGGCCGTTACCCACTCGGTGGCGGCGTAGCAGTCCTCGACGGCGGCGGGAAACTTATGCTCGGGAGAAAGCCGGTAATCCACGGCTACCACCACGGCTCCGGCCCGCCGCGCAATTGCCCGGCAGACGGCGTCGTGCGTATCCAGGTCGCACAGTACCCAGCCGCCGCCGTGGAAGTACAGCAAGCAGGGGAACGGGCCCTCCGCCGCCGGAGTAAAAATGCGAATTGGGATGGAACGCTCTGGGTACGGAATCCGGAAGTCCTCCACGCGGCCGATCTGCTCCGGCGGTCCGGCGACGGCTTTCAAACCGTCCATCGCCGCCAGACGAGCCTCCGCCGGGGAAAGCGTCTCGATGGCCGGCGCGCCCTCCGCCTCGTTTGCCTCGAGCAGCGCCCGGACTTCCGGATAGAGCTTGTTGCTAAGCTTCAGAAACCAGCAGCTTAGCAGGATGCCGGGGGCCGGTGGGACCACCCCGCGGAAAATTCCCTTGCCCGTCCGCCCCAATTGCGTTACTCTTAAGAAATCGAGCTGAAATGTGCGAGAAATTACGTCGATTTTTGGCGGAATAAATCGAGCTAATTTCGCCGCTCGGGGCATGCATGCCTGAGACCAACGTAGAGAAACACGGCACGGAACAAACGCAGCAGTCCGGCGAATTGCGGCTCTACCGCGAGTTGTTTGAAAACAGCCTGGGCCTGATGTGCATCCACGATCTGGATGGCGTCCTGTCGATTGTGAATCCGGCCGCCGCGCAGTCGCTCGGTTTCCGCCCGGAAGAGGGCGAGGGCGTGAATATGAGGCGGTTTCTGGCCGCCCCGGTTCAGCATCTCTTCGACGCATACCTGGAACGTATTCGCCGTAATCGCAGCGATTCGGGGCTGATGCGTTTGGTGGCGCGGGACGGCAGCGAACGGATCTGGCTTTACCGGAACGTTCTATATGAGGAGCCTGGTACGCCGCCGCGGGTGCTGGGTCACGCGCAAGACATCACCGCGCGGGTGCGCGCCGAAGAGGCGTTAAAGGAAAGCGAGCGGCGTTTTCGCAGCATGGCCGATACGGCGCCGGTGTTTATTTGGATGTCCGGCACGGATGGACAATGCGAATTTGTGAATAAAGCCTGGCTGGATTTTTCGGGCCGGACATTGCAACAGGAGCTTGGAGATGGCTGGACGGAAGGCTTGCACCCCGAAGATCGCGTACAATGCCTGGCGGACTTAGCGCAATCCATCGCCGCGCGCGAAAGTTTCCGGGCGGAATATCGCATGCGCCGTGCCGACGGCGAATACCGCTGGATTCTGGACGCGGGTACGCCGCGGCTCGACTCCGCCGGCCAATTCGCGGGCTACATCGGCTCCTGCCTGGACGTGACCGAGGCCCGCCAGGATCGCGAGGAGTTGCGAACCGCGCGCGATGAATTGGCCGTCCGGGTGGCGGAGCGCACCGCCGAACTTTTGCTGACAAATGAAGCGTTGCGGCAATCCGAGCAGCATTATCAAGTTCTGACCAATCTGGCGCCGGTGGGCATCTTTCGTACGAATGCCGCCGGCCGCTGCCTTTACGTCAATGAACGGGCCTGCCAGATTTGCGGCATCAAACCGCACGAAGCCGGTGAGGGCCCTTGGGACCGCATCCTCGAGCCGGACGATCGGATCCGGCTGGCGGCGGAATGGCGAAAGGTGGTTAAGGGCGGCGAGCCGGGTTCCCTGGAGCACCGCATCGTACGGTGCGACGGCTCCACCGTCTGGGCCCTGACTCATTTTGCCGCGGAGCGAGGGCCCCAGGGAGATGTCACCGGGTGCATCGGCACGGTGGCCGACATCAGTGACCGCAAGCGGGCGGAGGAGGAGACCCGCAAGCTGGAAGCGCAGGTGCAACAGGCCCAGCGGTTGCAAAGTCTGGGAATTCTGGCCGGAGGCCTCGCGCACGATTTCAACAATCTGCTCACCATCATTCTCGGTAACGCGCGCATTGCCCGGCTGGAGTTGCCGCCGGGATCGCCGGCTGTGGAGCGCTTGGCCGAGATCGAGACCGCTACCAGCCGCGCAGCGGAGTTGACCAACCAGATGTTGGCATATTCGGGCAAGGGCCAGTTTACGTTGCGGGCCGTGGACCTGTCGCGGGTAGCGGAGGAGATCGCGAATCTGCTGCGGAAGGTCCTCCCCAATACGGCGGCCATGCAGTTCGGTCTGCGGAGCGATCTGCCTGCCATCGAAGCCGATCCCGCGCAAATCCGGCGGATCGTAATGAACCTGATCAATAATGCGGCGGAAGCTATCGGTGAAGTCGGCGGAGCCATCCGGATTTCGACGGGCGTGGCGGATGCGGATCGGAACGACCTCTCCGGCATGTATTTCGACGACGATCTGGCGCCGGGCCGCTACGTATATCTGGAGGTCTCGGACACGGGCTGCGGCATGAGCCAGGAGACTCAGGCGAAGATTTTCGATCCGTTTTTCACCACCAAATTCACCGGGCGGGGACTGGGCCTGGCCGCGGTGATCGGCATCGTGCGCGCGCATCGCGGTGCGCTTAAGGTGTCCAGCCAGCCTGGCCTGGGCTCCACGTTCCGGTTGTTGTTTCCGGCCACGGACAAGACCGACGATATCCGCGCGGAAGAGCCTGCGCGCGTAAGCGCAACGCAGGGCCGCGGGACGATACTGGTGGTGGACGACGAATCGGGCATGCGGAATCTGGCGGGCGCAATTCTGGAGGGTTCCGGTTTTGCGGTCCTGACCGCGTGCGATGGCCAAGACGCTATCGGGGTTTTCAGGCGGCACGCAGGGGAAGTGGCTGCCGTCGTGCTCGATTTGACCATGCCGGTGATGAATGGGGTGGAAGCGGCGGTCGAATTGCACCGCATCCGGGCGGGGGTTCCCATCATTCTCTCGAGTGGCTACAGCGAGCATGAAGTGGCTGCGCGCTTCGCCGGCAAAGGGCTGGCCGGCTTTCTGAAGAAACCTTACGGACCCGCCGAACTTACCGAAGCTCTGCGGACGGCGCTGGAACGGCGCGCGGTTGGGTAGCCGGCGCCAATCTTGCCTGTCTCACCTCGACATAAGCGATATGATGGTGCAGATGCGCTCGAAGCTCAGCGCCGTCTTGCTGCTGGTTTGGGCCGGCTCACTTGCAGCCGCGCCGGACGATCTGCCGCACGAAGTGTTGCTGCTAGCGCGCTTCAAAGAGCGGATGGGGCAGGCCCTGTCGCAGGTCCTCAATTACACGTGCCTGGAAACCATCCAGCGTTCAGCCCAGGGGCGGAGCATGAAGGCTTTTGTCCCCCTCGACAGCGTGCTGCTGGAGGTTTCCACCGTTTCCAATATGGGCGGTAAAGAGCTGCTGGCTTGGCCCGGCGCGCGGCGATTCGAAGAAACGGACCCGTCCTCGTTTGTGAGCGGCGGGTTGATGGGTACCGGCGTTTTTGCCCTATTTGCCCGCACCATTTTCCTGAGCGCGGCGACCATCGTCGAGTATCACGGGGCGGAAGACATGGCGGGACGACAGGTGGCGCGCTTTGATTTCCGGCTCCCGGAGGTCTTTAGCCGATACCATATTCAGGCCAACGGCGCCTCGGCCATCGTCGGCATGACCGGTTCATTTTGGATAGACCCTGTGTCCCTGGAACTGCTTCGTATGGAAGTCCGGGCGGACAAAATACCAGGCGCTCTGGGGCTCTCCCGGGCCGTGACGGTTATCGACTACGCGCGGATGCGTATTGGCGATTCCGACGTGCTGCTGCCCCAAGACGCCAAAATGCTCCTGATGCTGCTCTCCGGCGAGGTGCGCCGGAACGACATCGCGTTCTCGCACTGCCACGAATACAGCGCCGAGTCGTCGATTCGTTTCGACATGCCGGACTCCGCCTCCCCTATCGGGGCGCCTCCGGCACGGGTGGATTTGCCTGCGGGCCTGGGGTTGTCCATCGAGTTGGAGACCGCTATCGATGCCGCTACGGCGCAGGTGGGGGATCTCTTGCGTGGCCACGTCGTTAACGATGTGCGCCGGAAAGGCATGATCGTGGTTCCGAAGGGCGCCGTCGTGACCGGCCGCATCCGGGGGCTGGAGCGATTGCATTCGCAGGCGCCCGCCATCGACCTGACGATCGAGTTCGCGGAGCTGGAATGGGGCCACGCGCGCGCGGAGTTCTTTGGCGAATTGCTCTCGAAAGGATCCGCGCGGCAGATTCCGGGTACCGGCTTACTGCACATGACGGGTCCGCCCTTCCACCTCGATCCCGGATTTCGGATGAACTGGCGAACGTTGGAGCCGAACCAGGGTCTGAGGAAATCGAAATAGACCGTGGGCAGACCCCGGGCGACAATGGCGCGCCTTGGCAGGCGAAAAACGTCTGCCACCATACCATTCGGTGCTTCCTGATACACTGGGGATTCCGCAATGCTATCGATCGTCATACCGATACACAATGAGGAGCCGTCCATCCTGCGCTTGTACGACCGGCTCACGGCTGTGTTGGAGCCGCTCCGCCAAGCCTATGAAATTCTGTTCGTGGACGACGCTTCGACCGACCGCAGCTTCGAACTGCTGGCCAACCTGGTGGAGACCGATGGGCATCTGAAAGTGATCCGGCTGCGCCGGAATTTCGGACAGAGCGCGGCTCTTTCGGCGGGCTTCCATGAAGCCAAGGGCTCCGTGGTGATCGCCATGGATGGCGACCTGCAGCACGCGCCGGAGGATATCCCGGCGCTGCTGGCCAAGATAAACGAGGGCTACGACATCGCCAGCGGATGGCGCAAGGAGCGGGTGGACAATCCGCTGACGCGCAAGATCCCTTCGCGTATCGCCAACTGGTTGATGGCCAAGGCTTCCGGCATCGACCTGCGGGACTTCGGCACGACTTTTAAGGCTTACCGCGCCGAGGTGCTGAAGGATGTGAACCTTTACGGCGAGTTGCATCGTTTCATCCCAGCTTTGGCCAGCTTTTATGGAGCGCGGGTGGCGGAAGTGCCCATCCACAATACGGCGCGGCTGGCGGGCGATTCGCATTACGGGATCGGCCGGACTTTCCGCGTGATGTTCGATATCCTGACCATCAAGTTCCTTTTGAAGTACTTCACCCGCCCCATGCACTTCTTCGGCTCGCTGGGCTTGGCTGGAACGGGCTTGGGCGGACTGATCATGCTCTGGCTGGCGATTCATAAATTAATGGGCCACGAGCTGGTGATGGTGGAGCACGGCCCGCTGATGATCGCGGGCGGCCTGTTGTTGCTGGGCGGGCTGATGATGTTCAGCACCGGATTGATCGGCGAAATGATGATGCGCACGTATTTTGAGAGCCAGGGGCGCCGCATCTATGCAGTACGCGAAATCGTGACGCGCAAGCAGCGGGGTGTCGCCGGCGGCGCGCGCGGATGATTGCGCCAAACCGCCGGCGGAACCGCCTGCGTCACCAAAACAGACCCGCGCGCTGTAGTAAACTGATTCTTTAATTTCGGCAATTTCAAAGTTTGGAGGTTCTATGAAGTACCGCAATGTGGCCATGCCCGCCCTGGGAGTGCTGTTCTGCGCCCTCGCCGGTTTCGCGCAGACTTCCTCGATGGAGGGAGATGTCAAGGGTGAAGACGGTGCGCCGCTGAAGGGCGCGCTGATCAAAATCGACCGGGAGGACATTAAGGGTCACTATCAGGTGAAGACCGATAAGAAGGGACATTATTACTATGGCGGTCTGCCCTTGGGCACCTACAAGGTTACGATCGAGGTGGACGGCAAAGACGCCGATTTTGTGGACAAGGTGCGGACCCAGCTCGGCGATCCCAAGGAGATCCCCTTCGATCTGCACGCGAAAGCGCAGAAGATGCAAGCCCTGAACAAGGCCGCCGAAACCGGTAACCTCAGCAAAGATCAGGCGCGCGGCATGACCCCGGAGGAGAAGGCTGCCTTCGAAAAAGCCAACAAGGAACGCGCCGAGATGAAGGCCAAGGGTAAAGCGTTGAACGACGCGTTTAACGGCGGCAAAGAGGCCATGAACGCCAAGCAATTCGACGTGGCGGTTACCCAGTTTACCAAAGCCGGCGAGTTGGGGCCGGACCAGCCGGTCATTTGGGCTAACCTGGCCGACGCCGAAATCGCCCTTGCGAAAACCAAGACTGGTGGGGAGCACGACGACGCCCTGAACAAGGGGTTGGATGCGTTCAAGAAAGCCTTGGAACTGAAGCCCGACGACGCCGGCGTACACAACAATTACGCGCTGGCGCTGGCGCAAACCAAGAAGTTCGACGAAGCCGAGGCGGAGCTCGCCAAAGCGGCGCAACTCGATCCTCCCAGCGCCGGGAAATACTACTACAACTTGGGCGCTTTGCTGGTGAATAACGGCCAGATCGAGCCCGCTGGGCAGGCGTTTAAGAAAGCCATCGACGCCGACCCGAAGTATGCCGATGCGCAATATCAATATGGCATCTACTTGATCGGCAAGGCCAAGCTGGGCAGCGACGGCAAGTACGAACCCGTGCCGGGCACCCGCGAAGCTTTCCAGGCGTATTTGGATTTGAGGCCTGATGGCTCAAACGCGGAGGCGGCCAAGGGAATGCTGGCCAGCCTGTCCGGCTCGGTGGATACTTCGTATCAAAATCCCGCGGCCAAGAAGAAGACCACCAAGAAGAACTAAATCGTTGCTGGGAGGGCGGGCAATCCTGCCCTGGGGTCCCCTCTGGGGACGCCTCTTGAGGCGGCCAGAGCCGGCTGCGGCCAAGATTGGCCGCCCTCCAATTCAAGTTGAAGATTGCCGTGGGTGCGATAATGGTTGAGGGGCGCCGGAAAGAGCGCCCCCCTTTCTTATGATGCGTTTCTTGTTTGTCCGCGTTGTCGTGCCGCTGCTGATCTTGTGGCTGGTGCGCGGCATCCTCAGGTCCATTTTGGGTGGAACCCACACACAGGTCGCGGCCAAACCGGTCCGTCCGGTGCCTACCACGGTTTCTCCAGGCGGCGAGTTGCGGAAGGACCCGGTTTGCGGGACCTATGTCTCAGCGGATACGTCTGTAACCAGACGGATCAACGGGCAGACCGTGCATTTCTGTTCGCCCGCCTGCCGCGATAAGTACCGCGCTGCGTGAGTCGACCTTACCTGGAACCGAAGTTGTAGCCCACCCAAACCATACCTGCCGTTACCAGGTCGCTTCCGAACCCGGGCTGACCGGTGAGATTTGGCACGTAGTGGATGTCGAACTGCGGACGGATGAAAAGGTGCTCTGTTACGAAGAGCGACACACCCACACCAACGTGCGCTTGAAAGTGGTTCGAGCTCACGACCGGCTCGGCTTGGTTCACGCACGCGCTCCCCACACAGGTACTCGAAGTCAGCGAGAGCCCGGTCTTGGCGCCGCCCGGACCAGCCAGTATTTGCAGCGCGACGCGCTTGGTGTGCACGGGCTCGTAAACGACATTGAAATCGTAGAATGTTTGCCGGTAGTCCAGCGGGCCATAGCCAGGCAGGTTGATGAATTGGGTTTTCGCGGGCTGAAAGCTGACGTCCGCTCCAAAGCCGATGTTTTTCCAGACTATCACATCTCCGCCAAAGCCCAGAAAGAAGCCGCTCATGCTGGGAGTCGACGAACACGTGCCGCCGGTAGTTAGGCTGATGCTGCCGATGGGCGAGCATGCGGTGAGAGCGGCATTGTCTAGGCCGTTTGAACTGGCGCTGTCATGCGCGGTCCCGAAGCCCATCATAAAATCGACGGAACTCTGCGCGAAGGCGAATGGTGCGCAGAGTAACACAAGGGAGAGAATGGGAAGGTAACGGCAAATTCGTTTCACGTGAGAAGTCTCCTATTGATTTTGCAAATCCACAAACGGCTCAATGGCATTCAAATTATTATCGCGCATCGGCGGCGATTTTTGGGCCGCCATACCCTAACGACGCCATTGGCAGGAAAGACGTTTCAGTCCAATTCGGCGAACATCTCGGCGAGCGGCACGCAAATCGCGGATCCCGTCACTCGTAACATCCCACCCTCCGGCTCTTGAAATCCGGTTTGCGAGCATACGTACGCTTTACGCAAGACAGGGTCGAGAATCCAGACATTGGGAACGCCGAATTTAAGATAGTCGTCGACCCGCTCCCGGATGCTGCGGAGGCTGTCGTCTTTCGAGAGTACTTCGATGCAGATCAGTGGCGGCTGGGTGAACACCGGCTCGATGGGCTGGTCGCGCCGCAGCACGCAAACGTCCGGGATGCGATAGCGGCGCGGGTTTACGCGGATGCGCTGCTCAACCAGTACGCGGACGTCCCATTCGCGACGGCGGCTCCCAAACCAGATCGCCAGACGTGTTTGCAAACTGCTGTGATCGTATTCTCCCACGTTGCGTTCGCGCACCTCCCCGTCGATGTAGTCGCAATCGGGCCGGTAGGTGGTGGACAAATATTCTTCTACGGAAACGCCTGCAACGCTCGACATTCTTTTATTCTACCCCTATGGATAGCAAGCAGGCGCTTGCGCCACGTTGTAACATATCCACATGCCGCACCTGGAGCGAACTGTCCTGTCGATCGTCCTGCTGGCCCTGACCGCCGCCGCCGAACCGGTCAAGTTCAATCGCGATATCCGGCCCATCATGTCGGATACGTGCTTCCGCTGCCATGGCCCCGACAAGCGCGCCCGCATGGCGGGCATGCGTCTGGACCGCCGCGAAGAGGCCGTTAAGCCTACAGCTTCCGGCGTCGTCCCGATCATGCCCGGCGATCCCGACAAGAGCGCCATCGTGCAGCGCATCTTCGCCGCCGACCCCGCGCGCCGCATGCCCCCGAAATACGCGGAGAAAACGCTCACCGATGCGCAAAAGGAAACCATCCGCCGCTGGGTCGTCGAAGGCGCGGTGTATGAAGGCCACTGGGCCTATCAGCCGGTCAAGAGTCCGCCGGTTCCCGAGATAGCCGAGGCGAAGGCGCCCATCCGCAATCCCATCGATAATTTCGTCCAGGCGCGCTTGGCCCGCGAAGGACTGACACCCTCGCCCGAGGCCGACCGCCGTACGCTGCTGCGCCGGGTGACGCTCGACCTGACCGGAATCCCTCCCACGCCACAGGAGGCCGATGCCTTCCTTGACGACCGATCGCCGGATGCCTACGACAAGCTGGTGGATCGCCTACTTCGATCGCCGGCCTACTCCGAAATGCGCGCCATGCACTGGCTCGACGCCGTGCGCTTCGCCGATACCGCCGGGTTTCACGGCGACAACATTTGGCCCGCTTGGCCTTATCGCGACTACGTGTTGCGCGCCTTCCGTGACAACAAGCCTTTCGATGTGTTCACCCGCGAGCAACTGGCGGGCGATTTGTTGCCCAATGCCACGCGTGAGCAACAAGTCGCCGCGGCGTACAATCGGCTCAATCGCGCCTCCGCAGAGGGCGGCCTGCAGCCGGATGAGTATCTGGCCAAGTATGGCGCGGACCGCGTGCGCACGCTCAGCACCGTCTGGCTGGGTTCCACGATGGGCTGCGCCGAGTGTCACGATCACAAATTCGACCCCTTCACCTCAAAGGATTTCTACGCCATGAAGGCCTTCTTCGCCGACGTCCGCGAAACCGGCCTGATACCGGACAGAGGCCGCGGCGCGTGGGGCGAAAAACTGTCGCTGCCGAGCGCAGAACAACAACGCCGGCTCGCGGAGCTCGACGAACAGATCGTCGCGGCGCGCCGAGGCCTGGACGCGCGGGCGCAGCAAATGAAGCAACAGCGGTGGGCATGGGAAAATCGCCTGTTGCCGGATTTCGAGGCCGGCAAGCTGGCTTGGTCCTACCAGCGGCCCACGGCGGCCTCCTCAGCCAATGGCGCGACGCTCACCATATATAACGACGAAGCCGTAGACAGCAACTTCTATCTGCACGGCTCGCTCAGCTCCGAGCACAAGCGCGGCGAAGGGCTGGTGGTGGCATCCGGCGCGAACCCCGATAACGAGACCTATACCGTCACGTTCAAACCGGGCGAAGGTACATGGACCGCTCTGGGGGTCGACGTCTTTCAGGACGAGAGCCTGCCGGGCACGCGCTTTGCCCGCGGCGCGGATCGCTTCGTGCTTAGCGAAGTCGACGCCGAGCTTGTCGAACCGGGCGGCGCGCCGCGCAAATTGCCTTTCGCGCTGGCGACTTCCGGGGGCATTGGCGAGCGCGTGGAGAACCCGCCCATGGCCGCTATCGACGGCGATCCGAAGACCGGATGGGGCGTCACCATCGTGGAGGAGTACAATCCGTTTCTGGCGTTGCGCTTCGCCGAACCAGTTCATACCCGGGCCGATTCCGTGGTGACCGTACGCCTGCACCAGGATTCCGATCTGCGCCGCGCTACTATCGGGCGCTTCCGCCTGGCACTCTCAGCGGCCACTTACGCGTGGCCCGAGGATGGCGAATCCGCTTCCAAAACAGACGCCAGCCCGCCGGGCAATCCATCGCTTACCCTGACTGTCGCCGCCGGCCGGGGACTGCCCCCGGATCTGCCGAAGATTCTGCGCCGCCAGGAGGACGAGCGCAACCCCGATCAAAAAGACGAAGTCCTGGACTTCTTCGAATTCTCCACGCCGGAGCTTCAGCCGGCTTACATCCGGCTGGCGCATCTTCGCGCCGAGCGCGACCTGCTGTCCGCCACGGTGCCGCGCGTGATTCTCACCGAAGCGACGCGCCCACGCATTACGCGTATTCTGCCGCGCGCCAACTGGATGGATGACACACACGAAATTGTGGAGCCTGCGGTGCCGGCGTTTCTTGCCAAGCTGGATACGGATGGCCGCCGCGCCACGCGACTGGACTTGGCGAACTGGCTGGTCTCGCCGCAGAATCCGCTGACCGCGCGCGCCTTTGTCAACCGCACGTGGCGCGAGTTCTTCGGCACGGGGCTTTCGAAGGTTCTGGAAGATCTCGGATCGCAGGGCGAGTGGCCCGTGAATCCCGAGTTGCTCGACTGGCTGGCATCGGAATTCATGCACGATTGGGACATGCGCCACATCATCCGCCTGATCGTCACCAGCCACACCTACCGGCAATCGTCGTTGAGCAACGCGCAGATCGACGAGCGCGATCCCGACAATCGTCTGCTGGCGCGCCAGAACCGCTATCGCGTGGACGCCGAAATCGTACACGATATCGCGCTGTCGGTCTCCGGGTTACTGGTGGACCGGTTCGGCGGTCCCAGCGTACGCCCGTACGAGCCGGAAGGCTATCTCACGGCCATGAATTTTCCCAAGCGAGAGTACTCCGCCAGCCGCGGCACGGATCTTTACCGGCGCGCGCTCTATACCGAATGGCAGCGCACGTTCCTGCATCCCACGCTGCTAACCTTCGACGCGCCGACGCGGGAGGAATGCACCGTGAACCGGGTCAGTTCCAATACGCCGCTGCAAGCTCTGGACCTGATGAACGATCCGATCTTCGTCGAGACCGCGCGGGTGTTTGCCGAAAACATCGTGCGGCAGGGCGGGCCGGCGTTCGACCGGGAACTCGATTGGGCCTTCGAGCGGGCGTTGAACCGCACGCCGGGCAAGGAGGAGCGGCAGATTCTGAAGGAGCTGTACCGCAAGAATCTGGAACGGTTCCGGGCGTCGCCGGAATCGGCCGCGGAGTTGATGAGTGTGGGCGATGCGCCGCGTGCGGCTGGCGCCGAACCGGAAATGGCGGCCATGGCTTTGGTGGCCAGGGCGATTTTGAATTTGCACGAGACGATCACGCGGAACTAAGTTCTATAGAATCTTGAGAATCTACATGCCTTCTGAATCCAAAGATTGTGAAGTCTGCCGCCGCACTTTCCTGCGCAACGGACTGGCCGGCGTGGGCCTGTTGGCCCTGAATTCGCTGCTCGACCGGCGTCTGCTGGCTTCCACGGGCGTGGTGAACCCCCTGCATCATCCGGCCAAGGCCAAGCGCGTCATCTTCCTCTACCAGGCTGGCGGTCCCTCGCACCTGGAAACTTTCGACTACAAACCCAAGCTCGCCGAGATGACCGGCAAACCCATGCCGGACTCCTTCACCGCCGGACAGCAGATCGCGCAACTGCAGGGCCAGCGCCTGACCTGCTTCGGCCCGCAGCATCCATTTCAGAAGTTCGGCAAATCCGGCCAGGAGATGTGTTCCTTGTTTCCGCATATCGGCAGCGTGGCCGACGATATCTGCATCGTGCGCTCCATGTGGACCGAGCAGATCAACCACGACCCAGCGCATACGCTGATGAACACCGGCTCCATCATTACGGGCCGCCCCAGCATGGGATCGTGGGTGTTTTACGGACTCGGCGCGGAGACGGATAACCTGCCCGGTTTTGTGGTGCTGATGTCCGCCGGCAAGGGCGGGCAGATGCAACCCATCGCGGCGCGCCAGTGGTCCAGCGGCATCCTGCCTAGCAAATTCCAGGGCGTGAAGCTGAACTCTTTTGGGGACGCCGTGCTGCACGTCAAGAATCCGCCGGGCGTGAGCGCCGTCGCGCAGGGCGAATCGGTGAACGCGGTTAACGCGCTGAATCGTTTGGAATACAAAGCCACCCAGGACCCCGAGATCCTCACCCGCGTCGCGCAATACGAGATGGCTTTCCGCATGCAATCGAGCGTGCCGGACCTGGTGGACATGAGCAAGGAACCCGCCAGCGTGCTAGAGATGTACGGCGCGCGGCCGGGCGACGGATCTTTCGCCTCGAACTGCCTGCTGGCGCGCCGTCTGGCCGAGCGCGGCGTACGCTTCATTCAGCTCTACCATCGCGACTGGGATCATCACTCGGGCGTGAAAGCGAACGTGGTGATCAAGGCCCAGGAGACCGACCGGCCCACGGCGGCGCTGATCCAGGACTTGAAGCAGCGCGGAATGCTGGACGACACTTTGGTAGTGTGGGGCGGGGAATTCGGCCGCACGCCGATGTCGCAGGGCGATGGCCGGGACCACCATATCAAGGGTTTCAGCTTCCTGCTGGCGGGCGGCGGGATCAAGGGCGGCATGAGTTATGGCGCCACCGACGAGTTAGGCTACGCGGCCGTCGAGAACGCCGTCGCCGTGCCCGATTTTCATGCGACGATGCTGCATTTGTTGGGCATCGACCACAAGCGGCTGACGGTGAAGTTCCAGGGGTTGGATGCGCGGCTGACGGGGATCGCGGGCAACGTGGTGAAGGGGATATTGGCATAAGTTCTACCGCGATAATACCCCGGCCATGCTTATCCGTGGCCGCCTGGGCATGGTCGCGGGGCCCATACGGTGTGTGCGCGGGTTCATTTCGCGCGTAGGTTATCGTACAGTCGCCGTTCCGTCAAGACATTCTGGGCTTGGCACGATTAAGCTTCTTGCTCTTCGGGCGCGTTTTGGGAGCTTCTGCGCTGCCCCCGATCTGTTTCCAGCGATTGTCCGCATCGATTTCGAGTTGAGCGCGCTCTTTGGCAAACTTCTCTAGATCGGGTTCTTTGGCGTATCTCAGTGATACGGAAAGAGCCTTGATGTTCGCCGCAAGATTGAAATACCAGAGCGACCTGCCCCGGAAGTCAACGATGCGCTGAAGGGTGGTACATGCCGCAGGTACGGCGGCCGCACTGGCTGAAAGAGCTTTATATGCTCCGGCAGCAACGAGAACGGTGGCGACTAAGCTGCCAAGGACGGATGCGATGGACAGCGTGATATCCGTGATGTTGTTCAGTCGTCCAGAGTCGAAACAGATGGCTTCATCCGCATCGAATTCTTCAAGGAGATTATCTACAGTGGCCATGGCTTGCCTTTCGGCGGTCGGACTCCTGGCGCTTCCATATTTCGACCGTGCGTCAGCGCCATAACCTACGATCTCACCGCAACCGCCAACCTAAGTCCAAGAGAGCTCAGTCCCGAGTCCACCCTGGCAAGCGAAGGATTGCCCGATCCGGACAGCATACGATACAGACTCTTCCGATTAAGGCGCGCCCGCTCCGCCAGGTTTCTGATCCCGCCCTGAGCCTCGGCGACATCCCGAATCGCCAGGAGGAAGATATTCGTGTCGCCGTCATTGAGACACGCAGTCAGATATTCCGCCGCAGTCTCGGGATACTTCAACGACTCAAAGCAGGTTCTCTTTATACGATTCCGTCTTTACCATCCAGAAACTCTTCGACGACACCGCCGACAGATTGAGCCGCCGAAATTGCCCAACCTGATTCGATTGAGCCGAGCCCGAATAATCGTCGCCGCCCGCTTGTCCTTGTTGGAATCGATCCATTCGGAGAACCGGCCGCGATAGATGCGACGCTCAATCGGCTCAGCCACCGTTCTATGGTACCGTATAAGCTACCGTGAGCGCATCGCGCACGGGTGAACCGCTCATCTGACTGAGGCGTTCTTGCGGCAGTCGGCGGAGCCGTACCTCCCGGGGGGCTGGACGAGCGGTTCTCGTCCGCAGGCCGGCCGCTTTATCGCCCGCAACGACGCGCCGCAACGCGACTGAGGGTGGCGATGCGCACGTCGGCGTGAGGCAGGGCCTATCCCTTCGAGCGCGAGCCTCGCGTACCGACCGGCGGCAACTTCGACTCGTTGGTCGCCATTCAAAGCCCCGCGGGGGGACCCAGCGGCGCGGCCCTTTCGGCGATTGCCTACCGCGCGATGTGAGAGGTGCGCGGGCGTACCGCAAAGGCAGCGTATGGGGCCAGCCATCATATATCGCTCCTTCCCCGCCCCCCGAAGCAAGGTCATGATGTGACAGAGTGAATGGCTATCGCCCGCCGAACTGCAAGCCCGCCGCATTTCCTCCTGCTCGCCTGCTGCAGCCCGGAGAAAGAGGCATTGGATGGAGCCGGGAGAGGAAGCGTTCCTTGTGAAAAGCAGCGGCAATTCTTCGCGCGGGCGCGTCTTCGACGGTGGTGCTTAGCCGGTTCGGGGATTTCCGACTCGAAGGAACCGCTCCCTGACGGTCGCGGCTCGGTAACGCTCACGTTGATTTCGTAAGGTCTACCGAGCCGCGACCGTCAGAGAGCGGTTTACCAAAAACGGATAAGCGCCCTTCGACGATGACCCGCCTCCAACTCACTTGCGCTATTATATGAAGTCGGTTGCTCGAAATTTCGCTCCGCGCGCAAGCAGCAGCCTGCAATTCCATCTCCAGAGGGTTCCCATGCGATTACGCAACTCATATAGACCTCGCTTATTAGTCATCCTCGCTCTCGCAATATTGTCCAACGCCGCTTCTTCGGTATGGGCTCAAATCCAGACGTGCTCGAACGACGACAGTGGATTGAAGTTGCCCGCCGGTTTCTGCGCGACTGTATTCGCCGACGGCATTGGTCACGCCCGCCACATGGTGGTTGCGCCGAACGGAGTGGTTTTCGTCAACACCTGGTCGGGGGATTACTTCGGATCCGACAAGCCGCATGCAGGCGGCTTCTTGGTGGCCCTGCAAGACAAGTCGGGAGCGGGGAAGGCGGACGTGATTGAGCGCTTCGGTGAAACGGTGCAATCCGGGGGCGCCGGTGGAACGGGCATCGGCATCTACAAGGGATCGATTTACGCGGAGATCAACGACCGGATCGTGCGCTATTCCCTGCCGTCGGGAGCGCTGGTTCCGCGCGATCCACCGGAAACCGTCGTTTCCGGATTACCTCTTGGCGGCGACCATCCGATGCATCCATTCATCATCGATGAAGAAGGATCGATGTATGTCGACGTGGGTACCGCGACCAACTCCTGCCAGCCGAAAAACCGGCAGCCCAACATACCCGGCGCGAACCCCTGTACCGAACTGGAGACTCGTGGCGGCATATGGCGTTACGATGCCAACAAAACGAATCAGACATTTTCGCCGGCCGGGCGTTTCGCCTCCGGGATACGCAACGGCGAAGGCTTTGCCATCGATTCCGCGGGGCGCATTTTCGTCACCCAGCATGGGAGGGATCAACTGCATGCGAATTGGCCCGCTCTCTACAAACCCTCCGAAGAGGCCACTCTACCGGCCGAAGAGTTAGTGCTTTTGAAGTCCGGAGGAGACTATGGCTGGCCCGAATGCTACTACGATGCCGTGCAGAAAAAATTAGTGCTGGCCCCGGAATATGGCGGCGACGGCGGCAAGAAGACGGGTGTTTGCGCGAGTAAGACGGGTCCTGTCGCAGCTTTTCCAGCGCATTGGGGACCGAACGGGATGGCGCGCTACGACAAGAAACAATTTCCGGCGCGCTATCGCGATGGCGTTTTCATCGCCTTCCACGGTTCATGGGATCGGGCGCCCTACGCGCAAAGCGGGTACAACGTTGTCTTCCAGCCACTTGCCGGTACACGCGCCTCGGGAGGTTGCGAAGTCTTCGCGGACGGTTTCGCCGGAGCGGTAAAGACTCCGGAGGGTGCTGCCCATCGTCCCTCAGGCGTTGCAGTCGGACCCGATGGAGCGCTCTATGTATCCGACGACATTCGCGGACGTATTTACCGGATCGTGTATCGGGGCGGCGGCACGGGCGACAAGCGGGGCGCTCCTTGTCCGAGTGCCACGGCTCCCGCCGGCGAGATTGCCGAAGCTAAGGCAAAGCCGCCCGAAGGTACGAATGAAGACGCGGGTGCGAATGCGAACATCCCCGTTCCCGATGGCGCGACGCGAGACATGGTTGCGCTTGGAGATCGTATATACCACGGCAAAGTAGGCGGAGCGGCTTGCGCGGGGTGCCATGGGGCGAACGGTATGGGTTCACCTCTCGGCCCAAGCCTGGCCGGCGGCAAATGGTTGTGGAGCGACGGCAGTCTTGCGGGAATTTTGAAAGCGATTACCGATGGCGTGCCGCAACCCAAACAATATCGCAGTCCTATGCCCCCCATGGGCGGAACACAACTGACCCCTCAACAGGCGTCGGCACTTGCCGCATACGTGTGGAGCATCAGTCATCGGACATCTTCAAATGTCAATTAACGGATCACGATCGTCTTATGGTTGTCAGACTGAGTCTACTGGCAGCGCTTGGCGCTGAGTAATTCCTTCTCTTCATCCAGCAGCCAGCAGCCGGCGGCGGTCGCGTTAGCTACCTCGGTGCCGTTCCAGGTGATCTTCGCCGGCAGCCACGACTCGGGCAGCGTTAGCTTCATTTGCGCGATGGCGCGGCTGACTACCTCGACTTCCTGCAAATCCGGCAGATACTGCGCACGCACGCGCGCGGTGACCGGCTCGGCGCGCGGCGCAATCTCGATTTTCGTCTCCAGGCGCATTTTCTCCTTGCCGCGCTGCACCATAACCACGACCGGCTTCTCCTCGGTCGTCTGATACAGGATTTGCGCAAACTCCGCGCCGTTCTTCAATTCCTTGCCGCCCAATTCCAGAATGCGGTCGTTGAGCTTCAGCGGCCCCGCGTATTTCTCCGGAAGCGACGCGACCAGAACACCCGGCCCCGGCTCGGCCAGATTGAATCCGAACGGACCGATAGCCAACACTGCGCCCGATCCCAGCGGCTGAACGCGCGTGGAATCCAGCACATCGTTGCTCTCGGCGGGATCGAATTTGGTGACTTCCACCCAATAGCAGTGCGTGAACAGCGGGCTACCGGTTTCGCAATCCGCCCTGGTGGGGAATGGGTTGTGCCGGTGTGCGCCAAGCCATTCGAAAATCTGCGCGGGCTTGGCCGCAGTCAACTCGCGCCATTCCAAGTTGAATCCGGCGGACTGCAGCTTCTTGCCGAGCGGTTCCTCATCCTTGTTCGCAAACAGCCACAGGACCGGCAGGTTGACGGTGTTGGCGGCGAATAAGCGATTGGTATCGATAGCCGCGCGCGGACTGCCCCCAGTGGCCACCGCGGCGGCCCAAAGGTCCGGCATGCGCACCGCCACATAGAACAGTGTGGAGACGGACCCGCCCTGCGCCGCAAGGTAGACGCGATCGGGGTCTATGGGCAGGCGCTTTTCGGCTTCCTCCACTTCCGCGGCGATGGCTCTGATGCGCCGGTCCGCGCTGTTTCCGGCCGTATCGCCCTGCGGCTCGAGGAATTGCCAGCCGCGCTCCTGGCAGGCAGCCTGCCAGACTTTCGAATCGCCACCCAACAGCACCAGGAGGGGTGACTTGTGGGATTGCGCGGCGGCGGGTACGGCGAGGATTGCCACTAGAACAAGAATCAGTGCGCGCTGGGCGATCACGTCAGTGTACCAGCCGCGAGTGAATCCGTTTGGCCAGTTTCTCAATTTCTTCGGTCTTCTTCAGGCTGGATATCGAAAGCACGTGGCGATCGTTCTTTTCCAACTCCTGCTTCAGTTGTTCGGCCAGCTCAATGAGCTGTGCCGCGTCCTTCAGGTCCCTTTCGTGATCGGCCTTCAAGACTTCATCTTGCTGGGATTTGCCGTTGGGAAGCGGCGCATCGGTATCGACGGGGGGTGGCTGACGCGGCGGCCTCACCTGCGGCGCGACCGACGGCGACAGGGCCAACGCCAGGCCTGCCGTGGCTGCGTAACGCAACAATCGTTTCATGGCTGGTCCTTGTACGCGTAACTGGTATCGACCGCGGTGTACTTGCCGCCATCCAGTTCGACGTACGGGTATACGAAATAGTTCAATGGTGCGCCTTGTTGCGCGGGAGTGAGCGTCACATCGCGGCCCTTGCTGAGTTCCACGCGGTTCTCGTCGTGAGCGCCAAAAAAGTACTCGCGTTTGGCCGGATTCTTGGCGGCTTCCGAAGCGTCCACCGGTACCCAGCCGATGCCCGTCGCGTAGAATTCCGCCCAGCAGTGATAGCCGGCGATTTTGCCCGCGCCGCGATCGGCGGGCAGCGGAAAGCCGATGGCGAAACGCGCGGGAATCCCCACGGCTCGCGCGTAGCCGATGAAGATAGCGTGGAAGTCGGTGCAATTGCCGCGGCGCGCGTCGCACGCATAATAAATGTCGCCGTTGCCCCAGCCCTTGCCGGTCTTGTCGTATTTCACGGTGGCTACAACATGATTGTAGATAGCCCGCGCCATTTCCAGATCCGTCTTGGCGCCGGCAGCGTCCACCACCTCGCGCGCCCAACGCCGGATGGTGTCGTCGAGGGGCGCCAGGCGGTCGGGCTGCAGGTAGCGAGTCAAGTCCAGCGGGCCGGGCGGTTCGACGGACGAGCCTGGCGCCAGCGGCTGGATATGCTCCTTGCGCACGGCATCGAAGCGCACGGTTACCGTCACGGCCCGCTCTCTCGGCTCCGTCACGCGGATATGCACGATGCGGTTATCCTCCGTGCCGGTGGCGATCTCGTAATGGTAGGGTGTTTCGACGCGCAGGTTGGCGGTGCGTTGGAAGGCATCGTCATGCGGCGCCGGCAGCCATATATCGACCGTGTGCGCGCCCGTGGGGACGTCTTTCACGGTGACCGCATATTCGAAGCTGAAAGAGCGCTCGCGCGGGGCGGGCAGGTTTGCGGCAAAACCCATTGCGCCGGCCAGGGCGAGTGCCAACAGAGTGCGCATAGACTTATTGTATTGGTTTAGGCGGGCATCCTAATGAGATCCGATTTGACTCGAAGAAATATTTTGCAAGCCGCGGGAGCGGGCGCTTTGGCATCCTCGGCGCGTTCTAACGCAACTGCGGCGCAGGCGAGCGGCGAAGGCGCGGGCACGCCCAAGATCTGCCTGCCGGTAGCGGGGCTGGACGAAGCCGGCATGCGCGCCGTGAAGCAGCTTGGTGTGGATCATGTGGTTATGGGCGGTCCGCCGATTCCGTGGGATGAATCCGCGATCCGCGCGCGCATCGATCGCTTCCACAGCGGCGGCCTCAATCTCGGCAACATGATGATTGCGGGCTTTCCCAACGCCATCTACGGAAGGCCGGGCCGCGACGAAGAGATCGAAAAGGTGCGGCAATCGATTCGCGCCGCCGGCAAGGCGGGCCTGCCGGTAATCGAATACAACTTCTACGCGCACCGTTTGGTGGAGGGTTACTACGAAGAAGTCGGACGCGCCGGCGCGGGCCTGACGGCGTTCGACTACAACCGCGTGAAGGATCTGCCGCCGCTGCCCGCCGAGGGCGCGCACTCGCTCGAAGAGATGTGGAGCAACGTTACGTACTTCCTGAAAGCCGTGGTGCCGGTGGCCGCGGAATCGGGTGTGCGGCTGGCGTTGCACCCCAACGATCCGCCGGCGCCCCTCAGCCGCGGATCGGGCCAGATCATGGGGACGGTGGACGGTTGGAAGCGGCTGACCGCCATCGTGCCCAGCGCGTCGAACGGCATTACCTTCGATTGCGGAGTCACTCGGGAAATGGGCCAGGACCCTGTGGAAGTTTGCCGCTATTTCGGATCGCGCGACTGCATCAATCACGTGCATTTCCGGAACGTGCGCGTGCGCAAGCCCTACGAGAACTACACCGAGGTGTTTCTCGACGAGGGCCAAGTCGACATGTTCGCGGTGATGCGGGAACTGGTTCGCCAGAAATATCCGCGGCTGGTTTATCCCGAGCATCCGCGCGCGCTGGACGCCGATCGCGAGCGGCCTGACTTTCATTCGCAATATCCCGGCGGCGGCGGGTATACCGGCTACGCGTACAACGTAGGCTATGCACGGGCTATGCTGCAAGCGGCGCAGGCGGTCCTCACCGAAATCGTCAGGTAGGCGGAGCCGGCGGCTCCCGAGATTCGTTTCGCCGTAGCGTGAGAGCCATATCTTCCACGTTCCTGCTAATACGATTCAGCGCCGAAACTACTTGCCACACGCTCCACAGCGTCAAGACTATCAGGGCAAGGTAGAACAGGGAAACACTAACGAACTCAACAGATCCTATAGATCCCATGAAGGACAAGTCAGCACGCCATCACCGGTAACAAGCGTCCATGAGGCGGTCTTCGCGAAGCACAGGCACCGCCGCGCTCACCGCGAATTCGGCAGCTAACTCAACGTCGCAAGCAAATCCCCGTTCCGTCAATTCCTTGCCCGACGTGCTATGCGCCAGCACATCGTGCAGATTATGCTGGAAGCGTTCAAACGCGGCGATGGCCGTTTCCGCCTCGGGTGACGGGCGTCCTGGCAGACACGCCAACACCGCGCCCGCGCCGATCAGATCTTCAATTGCCG
>DATNMW010000255.1:0-8974 GCA_035602155.1 Bryobacteraceae bacterium
GTTGCCGCCTCTCGCGAGCCAAGATACACGTCTTCCCACATAAGGACGCAGCCGCGGCCGATCAAAAACTTGCGGCGCTCGACGGACAGCCGGGGCGCAAGCTGCTGATCACGGATGGCGTGTTTTCGATGGATGGCGATATCGGTCCGCTGCCCGGCTTGGTGGAGGCGGCCGAGAAGCACGGAGCCATCATGATGGTGGACGATGCGCACTCGTCCGGAGTCCTGGGGCGCAACGGGCGCGGCACGATCGATCATTTTGGATTGCACGGGCGCGTGCATATCCAGGTGGGCACGCTTTCAAAGGCGATCGGAGTGCTGGGCGGGTATGTGTGCGGCAGCCGGGCGTTGATCGAATTCTTGTACCATCGGGCGCGGCCGTTCCTGTTTTCGACTTCGCATCCGCCAGCGGTGGCAGCTTCCTGCATGGCTGCGTTCGATGTACTGGAAGCAGAGCCGGAACGCATCCAGGCCCTGTGGGATAATACGAGATATTTCAAGCAGGGGCTGCGCACGGCCGGGTTCAACACGGGAGTGAGCGAAACGCCCATTACCCCGGTGATCGTGGGGGAGGCGCGCACGGCGCATGCGCTATCGGCGGCGCTGTTCGAGGAAGGCGTGCTGGCGACCGGCATCGGGTTTCCGACCGTGCCGGAAGGCAGGGCACGGGTGCGGACTATCGTGACCGCGACGCATACCCGCGGCGAGCTGGACCGGGCGCTGGCGGCGTTTGCGCGCGTGGGAAAACGGCTGGGGATTCTGGGATAGCCGCCAGTGCATAGCTGGTGCTCCGCCCGCCTTCCGCACCGCGGACCAGTGCGCCGTGTTCCACCAGCGCCAGGATGTCGCGCAGGGCCGTATCCTGGGAACACCTGGCAAGCTTCGCATATTTCGATGTGGTGAGCTTACCCTCGAAGCCATCCAGCAGGCGGTTGAGGACCCGGCGCTGGCGCTCGTTGATGGCTACGCCGGCAATCGCTTCCCAGTAACGGGCTTTCGCGAGAACCGCGGCGAGCATCGTCTGTGCGCCGTCGATGGCGCGCCCCAGACAGCCGAGAAACCAGTCCATCCAAGGGGTGATGTCCAGGGTGCCCTTCTGGGTCCGCTCCAGGACGTCGTAATAGGCCGCGCGTTCCAGCCGGATTTGGGCCGACATGCTGTAGAACCGCTGCGGACTATCTTCGGAGCGATCCAAAGACATATCGGCGACGGCCCGCGCCAGACGGCCGTTGCCGTCGTCGAAAGGATGGATGGTCACGAACCAGAGGTGCGCTTGGGCGGCCTTCAAGACCGGGTCCATAGCGGCAGGTTTGTTGAACCAGTCCAGGAACTTTCGCATTTCCTGGTGAAGGCGGCCGGCCGGAGGCGCTTTGAAATGTACGTGCTCCCTGCCGATCGGACCGGACACGACCTGCATCGGACCGGTGCGGTCGTTGCGCCAGGCGCCGGCCCGGATCTCGAGCATGCCGCTGCGCCCCGTGGGAAACAGGGATGCATGCCAGCCAAACAGTCTTTCGGCCGTGAGCGGCCGATCATAGTGGCGCGTGGCGTCGAGCATCATTTCGACGACGCCCTCGACGGTCCGGTCCGCGGGTTTGAGCGCCCCAATGTCGACGCCCAGGCGGCGGGCGATGGAGGAGCGCACTTGCGCCGCGTCCAGCCTTTCACCCTCGATTTCGGAGCTCTTGAGCACGTCCTCGGTGAGGGTGCTCAGAACGGCCTCTTGGCGCAGGTTGAAGCCCAGCGCTTCCATGTGGCCGGTCAGGCGGCCCTGCCGATGGCGGATATCGGCGAGCGGTTGGGCGAGGCGCTCCGGATTCCATTCGAAGCGAGGCCAGTCCGGCAGCCGGTGGATATACATTCTCCGCAACCTATGCGTCGATTATAGCAGCTATTCGCCGCAGAGCGCAAGTATTCGCCGCACAATCTGCGGTTAATAAGGCCGCTAATCGCCGCAGGCGGCGCTGGCCAAGCGGGCCGGGCCGCAGGGTGCGGCCGGGGGCGCCGGTTTGCGCCGCCGCTCCGCGCGGCACAGGCGGCAGGTGCGGCAATAGCTGATCTTCATGCCCGCGGGGGTGCTGCGCCTGCGCACGTGAAAGAACTCGCGCGTGGCGAACCATTGCCCATCGCACGAGTGGCAGACGCGCTCCGGCGGGCAATCGGGGCGTTGGGCCAGTTGTTGCCTTAGTTTTTCCCAGTGCAGCTTCTTGCGCTCGCGCCATTGTTTCCAACGTTCGCGGGTGTACGCGACGAAGGCCGCGGCGCGCTTGTGCTGCTGGCGCAGGAACTCGTCGGAGGACCGCGCTTCCATCCACGAGAGTTGGATTCCGAGCCTGCGCCGGTAAGCGGTGACAGTCTTCTGCGCAATGCCCCACTGCCGCGCGACCGCGATGCTGGGGAGCAGGCGGCCTTCGCCGAGCAGGAAACGCTGGAAATCTTCGCGCCGCCCAGGGTCGAACCGGCAGGCCTGTCGTGCGCGCTCCTTAATCGTTGGGTCGCCCAGTCCGTGCCGCCCCATCATCTTGCTGATGGAATCCTTGGTGCGTCCGGGCAGCAGGCCCATCTGCGCAATGAACGATGCGCTGAAGCCGTAATCGTGCGTAAAGGTGGTCAGTTTCTTGAGCTCGGGAAAGGTCCAGGGTTTCACTTCACGGCCCGCGAAAGAGCCGTTCAGAACGCCGGCAAGCTGTAGTCTCTTGCGCTGGTTGTTGATGGCCGCGCGCGTCTTGCCGGGGACGCCGATCTCCGGGAGCGGCTTGCCCAGGTGCACGATCTGATCGACGAGCGATTCTATCTGCGGCTTAGTCCAGCGGCTTCCAGGCATCCCACTGATTCAACGATACGGCGGAAACGCAGGAAACGATATACAGGCTGGCGTGTATTTTCAACCTTGCAAAGCAGGCGTCCCCACCAGTGGGGCCGCGGCATGCGTGGGCGCGTGCGCCGCGAGCGCAACCAGGTTGCCGGCGGAATCGAATTCGATTTCACGCGCGTCGGAAACGATTTCGAGCATCGGGTTGCGTTCAATCCATGGGCGCAGGTTTTCGCTCATGGCAAGCTGCGAAAGCTCCAGCGTGTTGCGGATCCATCCGATCGTCACTTCGCGCACATCGAACTTGCCGACCGTGGGCGCGATGGCTTCCAGGCACTCGCGGTCGGTGGGGTAATGGATTGGCGTCCGAATCGCCGAGGGCGTGGAAGCGGTCAGGGAATTGACGCGCGTGGGCACCCAGTCGATGCGATTGACCAGCCGGTCGGTAACCACGTCGGCCATGCCGATGCCGACCGCGTTGTTATAAGTAAGATCGCTGAGGTCGCGCACGAAAATGCGCTCGATGCGCGGCGTATCGGGCCAGGGATTGTAGTCGCCCAGCACGCTGCGGTTTACGACCTTGCTGTCCATGCCGGCGCCGCTCACGTTCTTGCCGATTTCATCGAGAATCAGGATATCGAGATCCATGGGGATGCGGCCCATCCAGGATTTGGCGAGCGCCAGCAATTCCTCTTCGCGCCGCTCCATGCCCTCCACCGGCACTGCTTCCAGTTTGGCCGTATTGTGGTTGGCGTCTTCCAGAATGGCTAGGCCGCCAAGAATCTTGCCGGATTCCAGCACCTTTCGGCCGATGGCGCGAATGGTGTTTTCCAGACCCAGCTTGTAGGCATACGTGTGGTAGTGCTGGGCGCCGGCAAACTTGCCCAGCCCTATAGCGATCATCTTGAAGAGGCCGCTCTCAATCTTGCCCATGAAATCGGTGTGCCACTTCACGCGGCCGGCCAACATTACGCCGTCGCTTTCGTAGGCGTTGCGGTCCATGTAGGTCTGGATGCCTTGCGGCGTTTTGCCCAGCGCCACGACTTCGAGCGAGCTGCGCACCGGACAGCCGATGGTCTCCTCAATGATGCCGTAATGTGCGAGCACGTCGGCTTGGCCTTCGGCGGTGGCGGCGCCGTGGCTGCCCATGGCCGGGAAGACGAAGGGCTGCATGCCCTCCGATTTCCAGAATTGCGCCGCGGCGCGGGTGATGGTGGCGATATTGGCAATGCCGCGGCTGCCTACGCCGATGGCCACTCGCGATCCGGGTTTCAGGCGCGCGGCGAATCCGGAATCGTGGAGCTGGCGCTGGACGCCGGCGGCAACATCGGGAATACGGCGGTCGGGAAAATGCTGACGCACGAGGAAAAGGCGGGGAAATTGCATGGTTTTATAGTAACAAAACGACAGCCGGGCAGCCTGTCGGCACCGAAATTGAACACGTTCATATTTTGCTTGACAAAACGCCCGGCCTAGCCGTAATCTGGAATTGAACACGTTCAAACTGAACGCGTTCAGAAAGAGAGGATGGAGATGCATATCGCGATTTCGTATGCCGCCTATCTGGCGATCGGTCTGGCCCTGACGGTCTGGGTGGGGCGCACGCTGCGGCGCAACGGGCGGGTGTTTCTGATGGACGCTTTCCAAGGCAACGCGGAACTGGCCGGCTCGGTGAACCGCCTGCTGTTGTTCGGTTTCTACTTGATCAACGTGGGTTATGTAACCTGGACCATGAGCACATATCCCAACCCGGAGAACGAACTCGCCGCGATAGAAAAGCTTAAGGACAAGGTTGGCGGAGATCTGATGCTGCTGGGCATCACTTATTTCGTCGTACTATTCGCCTTCCGCCGGTTGCGCAACGGCATAAGGGAGAGTTCAGCGCGCGCGCGCGCCGGCCAGGCGCCAGCCGGTTGGAGTCCGGAGAGCGCGCCACTGGGCAAGGTGCTCGACTAATGCCCGCCAAGAGCGCGGAGACGCGGGCGCGCATACTGGACGGCGCAATGGAACTGTTCCGGCGGCAGGGATTTGAGGAGACCACCATGCGCGAGATCGCCGCGGAGGCGGGCGTGGCCACCGGGGCGGCGTATTACTACTTCGACTCGAAGGACGCCATCGTGCTAGCTTTCTACGATCAGTCCCAGCAGGAGCTGGAGCCGCTGATCGAGCAGGCGCTGGCGGGCGCGAAGCATCTGAAAGAGCGGCTGGGTGCGCTGCTGGAGGTGAAGCTCAAATACTTCGAGCCGAACCGTCGCCTGCTGGGCGCGCTGGCGGCGCACGCGGATCCGGAGCACCCGCTCTCGCCGTTCAGCGCCCGCACGCGCGAGATCCGAGACCGGGACGTGGCATGGTTTGCCCGCGCGCTGGATGCGAGCGGCATCCGTGTGGCGCGCGATCTGGAACCGTACCTGCCTCGGATCATGTGGATGTATCAGATGGGGCTGATCCTCTTTTGGATCTACGACCGGTCGCCGGCACAGGCACGCACGCGCACCTTGATAGGGAAGAGCGCGGCGATTGTGGAGCGGCTCGTCAAACTGGCGGCGTTCCCGCTAATGCGGCCCGCGCACCGCATGCTGGTGGATCTGATGCGCACGGTAATGGAGGAGTCGTGAAGATCGTCATTCCCGGCGGCAGCGGCCAAGCGGGGCGGTGCTGGCCGTAGGTTAGGGCCAGGTTAGGTCAAGGTTAAATCAAGGTTGGCGGGGCGCGGGAAATGCCAGGAGTTGCCGCTGGTATACCTCGTCCACCTCCGAGAACGGTTTATGCGCACGAGTGTACAGAACTGCCCGGTGCTCGAACAGCGCATCGGGAATAGCGAGAACGCCGGCGGGCCCGGTGGCCGCCGCGATGGGACCACGTTCCCATCCGTCCGGAAGCGGCGACCAGAGGAGTCTGACCGCGAATGTTTGCCGATACGGTTCCAATGGCTGCACGACCTTACCGAACGGCGTACTGGTAGTATCAAGCAGTCGATTCATGCCGGGTGTCAAGCGGTCCGGCACATACCAGTTGTCGGCTTCGGAGAGAACCCGGTTACCGCAGCGAAGCAGGACCCTGCGATATTTCACTTCAGATTCCGAAGTCACTTGAAGGCGCTGTATCTGTTCCGCCGTGGGGACCTTTACGACGCCTCTCACAAGCTCCGCGACAATTGTCGGATCCTTCGCAAGCTGATGGCCGCGGCACCAGCCCTCCAGCGTCACCGTCGCACTGCGGCTCGCAAGCACCTCTGCATTGAGCGTTTCAACGAGCGCGAGCGCCTGCAACCTCGCCACGTAAGTGTCGGGCCACGCGGGTGATTCCTGCGCGTACACCGGCGCGGAGGCAGCGATGCCGGCCGCCACGGCGATCAGGCACGCTCGGCGAAGCGCGTTTTGGGGGCATCGCATACCGCGCCAAGACGCCAGACGGTTGCACAGGAAGGCAACGCGCAAGAAACTCACGACTTTCCAGCGTGGTCGCCATATTCCCAGTCATAAGGCACGCCGGTATCGCCGAGGATGAACCTGACCAGATCTGCGAAGCCAGCCTCGGAGCGAACGTCGTTCGACAGGATCACGACGCAACGTTGACTGGCCTCGATGCAGACCATGGTGTTGGCGGTCGGGCCGTCGTGGCCGCCTTTATAGAAACCGTGGCCCTGTGGGCCGTCGAAGATGGTGACGCCCAAGCCCGAGTACAAGTCCTTGCGCTGCTCACTGAGCGGCAAGTCCGGGAGAAAAAGGGGAAACAGGTGGGCAGTGGCAATATGCAGTCGCGGTTTCGTCATCTCCGCGCGCGAGGCCGCACTCAGGCCATCGCCGCGGACCAGCGCGGCGGCAAACTTCGACAGGTCGGAAATCGTGGTATTCATCGATCCCGCCACCCGCACCTTGCTACGCTGATCATGCGGCTGCGGCTGGCCTTGATCGTTCCAGCCATCGGCAACATTGGTATCCGGACCGTTATGCCATACCAGGCTTGTGCGGGTCATCCCCAGCCGGTCGAAATCGGCCTTGGTCAGATCGCCGACATCGAGCCCCAACCCCTGCGCCTTGCGGCCGTGTTCGATGACGAATTGCAGCAGGATGAGACCCTCGCCCGAATAGCTGAAGCGCGTGCCAGGTTCGAAATGGATGTGCAGCTTCTGGTCGGGTTCGATGAACCAGAAGTTGCTGAAGCCGGTGGAATGCATCAAGCACATACGCGGCGTGATCTTTTCCCAGCGCGAATCGTCCGCTAGATCCTTATATGGCCCGTACTTGTCCGGGAAGACCGGATCGGGGCCATAGGCCGGCAGCGGCTTGTCGAGATCGTCCTTGATGGGTGTATCGAGGTTGAGCTTGCCCTGATCCACCAGTTGCATCACCGTATATGCAAATACCGTCTTGGTGAGTGACGCGCGATACATGACCGTGTCCGTGGTCAGCGGATCTCCCTTGGCGTCACGGATGCCGTAGGCGTGGACGTAGCCGACCTTGCCGCGATCGATGACCGCAACAGCCATGCCGTTGGCGTGCGTGAGGGTCATGATCCCGCTCACTTCGGTGTCGATAGCGGCACCGTTGGGTATCGTTTGTGCGAGAGCCGCGGTGGGAAGCCAAACGGCAGCGGAAAGCACAGCCAACAGGGGCAGAATCCGTTTCCTAATTCTCATGATGCCATCGATACAAAATTGCCCACGAATGATCGTTCCACGATGGTGTTCCGTCACCTTCGGGCGCGCGGGCATGGCTGAAGCGCTTCACACTCTGCGAATGAGCCACACAACTAATACAATCACGATAACGGTTCCGAGCAATCCTAAGCCGAGCATTTCATTTCTCCTTTGAAGAAAAACTTACAGCGAGCACGTACGCGGCCTGGTCACCCTGGCGCGCGATGCAGGCTTCGTGCACTAATCGCTTTGCACGCGTCGCACCAACGCCGTCCGCTGTTGAGCCGATTGGCTCGCCGGCGAATTGGGGTTGCCCTTGGCAGGAGCGAGGGCCTTCCGCTGGTAACCAAATCGGGTCAAGTGACCGCGGGCGGTCAGAAGGCCTACGTTTAAGGGGTGCGTATAATGCCCTCGCGCAAGAAATCGGGGCCAATCTGGGTAGGCGGACTACCGAGAGTTTGGTTTGGTGACCATCTACACCAGCTCGTAGATCGTAATCTCCGGCGGCGCGCCGATGCGCATGGGTACCCCGATGGTGCCGATGCCGCGGTTCACGTAAAGCTGGCCGCCCGGCTTTTCGAACCAGCCTGCCACGTACGGCGTGACCAGCCGGCTGGGCGTAAGTTCGGGACTCACGAATTCCAACGCCACCTGTCCGCCGTGCGTGTGCCCCGCCAGGCTCAGATCGATGCCCAGTTCCGCTGCCCGGTCGAAGGTGTCCGGATTGTGGCTCATCAGGATGTTCACAGTATCCGGCATGACCAATGGCTCAACGCCTCGCAAGTATATCCGCACGAACGTCTCGCTGCCGGGCCCCATCCGGCGGGTGGTCTCAAAATCGACGCCAATCAGATTGAAGGATTCCCCATGCGCGGTTACCGGCACGCGCTCCCTGCGCAGCATGCGGATGCCCACCTGTTGAAACATGCGCGTGATGGAATCCTCGGTACGCGACCAGGCCTCGTGGTTTCCCAGGCAGCCGAAGATCCCGAAAGATGCATGCAAGCCGGTCAACGCATTCACCACCGCCCGCTGCGTGGATGGGTCCCACGTGACGAAGTCCCCAGTGAGCGCGATCAGGTCCGGCTTCAGATCGTTGGTGATGCGTACATACTTTCGAATTTCGTCCTCGGGCATGAACGGCCCGATGTGAATGTCGGAAAGCTGCGCAATGCGGAACCCGGTGAAGGCTTTGGGCAGCCGTGCCAGGTGAATGCGTTGCCGCGTGGTCTGCAGATTGAGCCGCCCATAGAACAGAGCATACGCGCCGGCCACGAATGGGGCGGCCACCACCACGCTGGCGCCCCGCTCCAGGAATTGCCGCCGGCCGGGCGAAGCGAGGATGGCAGTGGATCGCGCCACGCGCCTTACAGGCCATAGCAGCATGGCGAGCAGAAATGCCACCAGCGAACTGGTCACCCACCACGCGAAGGGCGCCGCTATCACCGCGTCGTACCAGGTCATCCGTGTGGGGCTGGTGTGCCGGCCAAACGCGCCAAAGTTGAGAAGGAACAGAACCAGATA
>DATNMW010000256.1:0-9326 GCA_035602155.1 Bryobacteraceae bacterium
TGGTAACACAGGGGTATGAGCAACCGGCTGGAAGTGCTGAAGAACATGTTGGCGCAGAATTCCAACGACAGTTTCGCGCGCTACGGATTGGCCATGGAGTACGCCAACTCCGGCGACCTGGAGAATGCCATCCTGGAATATCGGGCGCTGTTGGCCGTGAATCCCAATTATTCGGCGGCCTATTATCATGGAGGCCAGACGCTGGAGAAGTCGGGCCGCCGCGAAGACGCCCGCGCGCTCTACCGGAAAGGCGTCGAGGCGACTACCCGCATTGGGGATCTGCACACCCGCAGCGAGATTCAGGCGGCGCTGGATTTGTTAACATAGCGCCGCGCACTATCCACCTTGGCGAAACCCCGTCAATTGTCATAGTATAGATAGAAAGTGTAGCGGGGCCTGGGAGTGGACTGCATGCGGGACGAGCGCAATGGACGTGTGCTCCAGTTTGGCGCCTTTGAGCTGGAAACCGGCACGGGTGAAATTAGAAAATACGGGACCAGGATCCGGCTGCAGGGTAAGCCTTTTCATTTGCTTGAGGCTTTGTTGGAGCGTCCCGGCGGCGTCGTAACCCGCGAGGAGCTGCGCGACCGGCTGTGGGCCGCCGATACCTTTGTCGATTTCGAGAGCGGGCTGAACACTGCGGTGAACCGCCTGCGGCTGGCCCTGGGAGACTCCGCCGACCGCCCTCGATACGTTGAAACTCTGGCGCGCAGCGGATACCGGTTCGTGGCTCCGGTAAGCGAGAGCCACCCGCCGACGCTAACGGAGAAACTGGAAGAGAGCGAGGTGCCGGTCGCACCTGCTGTCCCTCTTCCGGCGATCCAGGCGCCGCGGCAATCCTCTCGCGGATGGCTGCCGGCCGCGGTTGCCGCTGCCGTGGCGCTACTGGCAGTCCTGTTGCTGCTAATCCGTCAAAAGCCCGCCACGCCACCCACGTTTCACCAAGTCACCTTTCGGCGCACGACCATTCCGGGTGCGCGGTTCGGGCCGGATGGCCAGAGTATCATCTACGAAGCGCAGGTAGCGCCCGGCGACCGCGACTTGTATCTGGCGAACACCGTCAGCCCCGAATCGCGGCCGCTTGGTTTCCCGAACGCCGAGCTGACGGGCGTATCCCGGTCCGGCGAACTGGCGCTGCTTATTCCCGGCGGACCCTCGGGAAGGCGCAGCTTGGTGCGCGTCCCCATGAACGGCGGCGCGCCGCTGCCCCTTGACCAAGGCATTTGGGGCGCCGACTGGGCGCCGGACAACTCGCGCATGGCCGTGATTCGTTACGGCTCGCGCCCCGAGGCCATTGAATATCCGCGCGGCAAGATCTTGTACGAGAGTTCGGGATGGCTCTCGGACGTGCGTGTTTCGCCCTCCGGCAACGAGGTTGCGTTTATCGACCACCTCGTTATGGGCGACGATGGCGGGAACATCATGGCCGTCGATGCTAAGGGATCTCACCGCACGTTATCGACCGGGTGGGCCAGCGCGCATGGCCTGGCTTGGACTCCCGCGGGCCGCGAGATCTGGTTCACCGCCGCACGCTCGGGCGTAACTCGGGCGCTCTACGCGGCCGACCTCTCGAACAATGTTCGCGTAATCGCGGCCTTTCCCGGCACCCTCACGCTGTGTGACATCTCCGCTTCCGGGCGTGTCTTGATTGCGCGTGAGCAATTGCACGCCATGATGACTCGGCTCGGGGACGGCATCGCCAAGCCGCAGGACCTTTCGTGGTTCGACTATACAACCGCGGAAGGTATCTCCGCGGACGGCCGCGTGGTCCTCTTCGATGAAACCGGAGAAGGTGGCGGCGCGCATCACGCGGTTTATATCCGCCGCGCCAATGCGCCTAGCGCGATTCGCGTGGGAGATGGGTTCGGCATGGCCATCTCGCCCGATGGGAACTGGGTCGTCACCAAACCGGACGGAGATCAGACCACCTTGAATCTGGTGCCGCTGACGCCGGGCCAGCCGCGCACGCTTTCCGGACACAACCTGAAGTATGACTTCGCACGCTTCTTTCCCGCTGGAGACCGGCTCTTGGTAGGCGGTAGGCTGGGGGACCGTCCCCCCAGCTTATTCGTGCAATCGCTGGATGGGAGTGCGCCCGTACCGCTCGGCGCCAGCGCATATTTCCTGCGCCCCGCAATCTCCGAAGACGGCAAACTGATCGCCGGCGTCGATGCCGAACAGAGGCTGTTGGTTCTGTCGGTGGCCGGAGGCGAACCGAAAGTGATCGCCACCGGTTTTACCCCTACGGTACTCCGCTGGAGTCTCTCGGGCAAGACCCTCCTGGCCCAAACCGATTCCGTGCCGGCCGCGCTCCTGCGCGTTGACGTGGAAACCGGAAAATACACGCCTTGGAAGGAGATTGCCCCGCTCGATCTGGCTGGCGTCAGCCATATCTGGCCGGCGGTGCTATCCCAGGACGAGCACACCATCGTCTACTCCTTCCTGCGCAACCTGTCCGAGCTGTTCGTGGTGGATGGCTGGCGATAGGTGCGTTTTAGACGCCCCGGCAACTCCTTTACTCACAACTGTTTGCCTGTATAGAAATAAGTTATCCCCCATCCATTGCAATTAGGCGCTATTTCGGTGGAACATCTCTGCATTGGTGAGGAGGATTCAGGCGTGAGCTTCCGCGCAGAAGTGTTTAGCATTCCGGTTAGATGTTCACCAAGCTATCCGAGTGCAATGCTTAGAATGCTCCCATGGGCGCCCGAATCCCGATTTCCGGATTCTTGGGGCCGCGCACTACGCCAACTTATAACATTGTTTCAGGTGCGTTTCTCCTAAGTTGTTGCTAACGAACGAAGATACGATCCGTCCAATGGTGGTCGTCCACTTGCAACCGGTTTCGTAGTCCGGGTTCGCCTGGTATCTAGCTTAGGAAGCGCACTTTGGCTTACTGTCTATCGGGAGGTTCGAACTGTATGAAAACGCGACACACAAACTTCGTTCAATACTTTGCATTGCTCATCGCGCTGAGCGCCCTGCTGAGCGTCAATCTTTTCGGACAGGCGGAAACCGCTCAGATTACCGGAACTGTCTACGACCCATCTGGCGCGGCAATTCCAAACGCAGCGGTAACCGTCAAGTCCGTCGATACGGGTACAGTTCGCGAGTTGACCACGTCGGCTAGTGGAGCCTACCTTGCAACAGACCTCCTGCCCGGCGATTACCAGGTGACGGCCACGGCCGCTGGGTTCGTTCAGGTCCAGCAACGGGTTACGGCCACGGTGGGCACGAAACTCGCTCTCGATCTGCATCTGCAGGTTGGCCAAGCTTCCACGGTTGTGGAGGTGAACGCGTCGGCTATCCAGGTGAATACCGAGACCCAGACACTATCCACCGTCGTGGATCAGACTGAACTGCGCGAATTACCTACCCTGACGCGCGATCCGTACGCGCTGGTGGCCATTTCAGGAAATGTCTCGGATGGCGGCGTGATGAACCGGGGCGTAGGTTTTGCTATCAACGGGCAGCGTGAGTCGTCGACGAACGTACTCCTGGACGGCGCGGCCAATAACGATGAGTTCACTACCGGTCCCGGACAATCCGTCCCCCTCGACTCGATTCAGGAATTCAGCATCCTCACGAACAATTTCACTGCCGAATTCGGTCGTGCATCGGGCGGCGTTGTGAACGTAGTCACTAAATCCGGCACCAACGAATTCCACGGAACGGCCTACGAGTTCAACCGCGTGTCCGATCTCTCGTCGAATAGTTTCAATAACAACGCATACGGCTTGCCGAAGTCCGTTTTCGTACGCAATCAGTTCGGCTACTCGGCCGGCGGACCTATTAAGAAGGACAAGCTGTTCGTCTTCAGCAGCACGGAATGGATCCGTATCCGCAGTAACGCCAACACGGAAGTGGTGCTTCCGGATGCCAACTTGATCGCCGCGGCGGCTCCGAATACACAGCAATTCTTCTCCACTTACGGCAAGCTGGCGCCGGGAGCCAACATCCTGAACACCTACAGCATCAATCAGATCACCAGCGCTCAGGGCAGCCCGTTCTGTGGCTCGTCCGCCGCTTGCAATGCGCTCAATCCGAACAGTCCGATGTTCGATTTGGTAGCCTACAGCGCGCCTGGAGACGCCGGCGGCGGGACTCCCGAGAACGGATATCAAAACGTGGAGCGCGTCGACTATAATTTGAGCGACAAGACTCAGATGTATGGGCGTTACGCTCTCCAAAGCGATAACCTGGCGGCGGGGACGATTTCTTCCAGTCCGTACACCGGCTTCAATACCGGCGCCTACGATTTCGATCAAAACATCCTGTTCTCCGTCATCCACACCTTTAGCCCGGCCTGGGTGTCCCAGTCCAAGGTGGTGTTCAACCGCATTAACGGTCCGGTAGATCCCTTTGGCCAGTATCCCGCCGTGCCCACGCTCTACACCGGCTCATCGGGCCCGGGTTCGGTGCTGGGAAACAGCATCATTTTCCCCGGTTACGACCCCTTCACACCCGGCAGCGGCATTCCCTTTGGAGGGCCCCAGAACTTCGCCGAGATTTATGAGGATATGAGCTACACGCGGGGCAAACACAGCATCCGCTTCGGCGGCAGCTATGAATACATCCGCGACAACCGCACGTTCGGCGCCTACGAAACGGCTGGCGAATACCTCAGTCAGGGCAACGTGGGAGACGCTATCGGCAACTTTCTGGGCGGCCAGCTCGCGGAATTCCAAGTGGCCATCAATCCCCAAGGCAAATACCCCGGCGACACGGTGAACCTGCCTCTTACCGCGCCCAACTTCAGCCGCAGTAATCGGTACAACGAACCCGCGCTCTATGTGCAGGACGCCTGGAAAGTGACTCCAAGATTCACGGTGAATCTCGGATTGCGTTGGGAGTACTTCGGCGTGCAGCATAACAAGAATCCGCAACTGGATTCCAACTACTACGCCGCGGGTCTTGCCACCGACACCCCGCAGGGTATCGCAGGCGGGCAGGTGGAACTGGCTCCCGATAGCCCCATCGGAGGCCTTTGGAAAAAGGACTACAAGGATTTCGCTCCGCGCGTGGGCTTCGCTTGGGATATTTCCGGCAAGGGTACCACCTCCTTGCGCGGCGGCTATGGGATCGGTTACGAGCGGAACTTCGGCAACGTCACGTTCAATGTCATTCAGAATCCGCCCAACTATGAGACCGTGAGCGTAACCTCGGCGCAAATGCCTCTGCCGATCTCCAGCAGCAACTACGGTCCCTTCTCCGGCACCAGCGGTAACCTCGTTCTTCCCACCGCCAGCCTGCGCAACGTGGATCCTGAAATCAACACCGCATACGCGCACCTGTGGAGCCTGTCGCTGGAGCATCAGATTACGAAAAGTGTTTTGATCGCGGCGGACTACTCGGGATCGAAGGGCGAGCACCTGTACGATATTTCCGACATGAACTACTACGGGTACGGCAACGTCTATCTCGGACAACCTTGCACCTATGCAGCGTCGGAGGCCTTTTACAACGGAACGGGTGGTAGCTCCGGAGTCTGTAACGCGGTATTGAATCCGCAGTACGGGGCTATCAACGTGCGTGGCGACAAGGCCTTTTCCATGTACAATGGCCTCACGCTGCGCTCCGTTGTCAATAACGTGGCTAACAGCGGCCTGCAGTTGAACTTCAACTATACCTGGTCGCATTCCATCGACAATTTGAGCAGCTCGTTCAGCGACACCAATGGACTCGCTGCGAGCGGCGGCGACTACATCCTCGGCTTGCTGAATCCTTTTGAACCCAACATCGGCAAAGGCAGCTCCGATTTCGACGTTCGCCAGCGCATGGTGGTCAGCGCCGTCTGGACAATGCCAGGATTCAAACATGGCCACGGCCTGGCCGCTCAAGTGCTCGGCGGGTGGACGGTATCGCCGCTCTTCACGGCCCGCACGGGTTCTCCTTATTCGATCTATGATTGCTCGTACAATTACTACTATTGCCCGTACGCGGCTTTCACTTCGCCTGTTCCGGTAAACGGCAATGGGACTCCACCGGCCATCACTAGCACTCCGAACACGTTCAACCTCTTGCCCTTGAACCCAGCGGCCATGGACCACTGGACCAATCCGAACTACTACTTCTCGGATCTGCCGCCGTATCCCAGCGACATGACGGGTCGTAATACTTTCCGCGCGCCGGGCAACTGGAACCTGAACCTTGGCGTGTATAAGGCTTTTAAACTCACCGAACGGGTTAGTATGCAGCTTCGCGGAGAGGCTTATAACCTTTTCAATCACGCGAATCTTTATGTCGAGGGCATCGACGCCGACACTCTGACGACGTCCTTCATTCCGGCTTGTTACGGGTGCTCGGGATCGGAGACGGACCGCCGCAATCTGCAACTCGCCGCCAAGATTATCTTCTGACGGCAGGCTTCACCCCTGGTAGCTTCCTCCGGGCTCCTTCGGGAGCCCGTTTTTCTTGTCAGCTTCCGATGGCCGCGATCAGCTCTGCCTTGCGCTCCTCCAACTTGGCAATTTCCGCCTTCAGCCGCCGCAGTTCGCGATTCACGCGTGCCAGTTCTGTCTGCGCCTGCCGGTCCTTCAGATAGTCGGCGCCGTGCTTCTTCTTAACCAACGCCTCCACTTCCCGCCGGAGAAGCCGCAGCCAGGGGTTTCCATGCATCGAGCCAACCCGGTATTGGAGTTTGCCAGCCTGCGCCGCAGCGTAGATCTCATCCTGCGTCAGCCCGAACTCCTCGCGCGCCGACTTGTCGCTCAGTGTTGCGCCTTTGCGCCCCCATTCGGAATCGTCGTCCATCGGTTCAATTTGGTTCAATTCTACCGCCGCGCGCGGGCTGGCGCCGGACGGGCACGAAGGCGGGCAGCCAACTTCGCCGCCCGCACACTCTGTGCGCCGCTCCGATCGCGCACCAAGCTGTCTCACCCACCCGATCGGAACGTCTTTCCTATGCGGAATGATCACGAGCCGGACCCGGCCCGCCGCGTCGCGACCCACCAACGGAATGGCTGCCCTTTCCCCTCTTGGGAGCATCCTGAAAGCCCTTTTTCCGCAGAGCTTGAATGATCGCCGATGAGGAAAGAGACGGTATCTTCGCCATCGCGGTTCAGGCAAGAGCGACTTCAAACTGAGTCGTGAATCGCACCTCCGCCCCCGCCGATCGTAAATCCTCCAGCAGCCCCAACTCCCGCGCATTTTCCAGGTATAGCTCCACTGCTTCGCGCAGGTTAGCCATTGCCTCTTCGACCGAGTCGCCGCATGAAGCCACGCCAAGTTCCGGGCGCTTCGAAACCACGGCCTCGCCTTCATGCCAGCAAACACCAGTCAGCCGAAAGATCTGCATAAGCGCACTCTTCTATCCCGATTCTACACTGTTTTCCGCAGCCGCCCGGCCAACTCCGCCGCTCGCGCGAACTCCTCCCGCGCGCCGCGCGTGCGCAGATTCTCCCGAAGCTGCTCCAACTCGTTTATATAAGCCGTGAGCGCCTGCTCGATGGATTCCGTATTGGTGGCCAGAATATCCCGCCACAACTCATACGCGCTTAGCGCCAGGCGAGTGCTGTCGATCAATCCCGGTCCGGCCACCTGCAAGTCCTCCGGCGCAGTCAGGTTTTCCGCAACCGTGGCCGCCAGCGCGGTCGAAGCGAGCTGCGGCAAGTGCGAAGTGAACGAGACCAGCCGGTCGTGCTCTGCCGCGCCCAGCACCACGGTCTTCGCGCCGATGCGGCCCAGCCAATCGACGAACGCGCGCGCCGCCGGCGTCTGCAGTTCCTCGAGTGCGCCGGGCGTCAGCACATAGGTGCGCCCGCGAAACAGATCCGCATCTCCTTCCGCCGCGCCGCGTTTCTCCTTCCCCGCCAGCGGATGCCCTCCCAGGAACTGGCACCGCCGCACCAGCTTGCGCGCCGCGGTGACGATGGCATGCTTGGTACTACCCGCATCGGTAATCAACGCATCGGGCCGCACCAGCGGGTCCACATGGTGCAGCGTGTCCAGAATGCGTCCGATGGGCTGCGCCAGATACAGCAGATCCGCGGAACGGGCCGCCTGCTCCAGCGTTGCGCCGCGGTCGATCGCGCCGCGCTCCAGCCCTGCGCGCAGAGCCGGTTCCGAGCTCACGCCCAGGATAGTGCCGCCGAACCCCGCCTTCTTCAGCGCCAGACCGAGCGATCCCCCGATCAACCCCACGCCGACAATCGCGACCGTCTCCATCCGCGCGCCCGCCCTAGATCGTTCGGCCTACCGCCGGCGCGATCATGCGCAACTGCCCCATCAGCTCTTCGAATTGCTCCGGCCGCAGCGATTGCGCGCCATCGCTCAGCGCGCGGTCGGGATCCGGATGCACTTCGATCAGCAGTCCATCGGCGCCGGCGGCCACCGCGGCGCGCGCCATGGGAGCCACCTTATCGCGCCGTCCCGTGCCGTGCGAAGGATCGGCCACCATGGGCAAATGCGAAAGCTTTTTCACCACCGGAATGGCCGAGATATCCATAGTGTTGCGCGTGTAAGTCTCAAACGTGCGGATGCCGCGCTCGCACAGGATCACGTCATAATTGCCGCCCGCCATAATATACTCGGCGGAAAGCAGCAGCTCTTCAATGGTCGCTGCGATGCCGCGTTTTAGCAACACCGGCTTGCGCAGCTTGCCCAGTTCACGCAGCAGGTTGAAGTTCTGCATGTTGCGCGCGCCCACCTGCAGAATATCGGCATACTCGGCCACCAGCGGAATCTGGGTCTGGTCCATTACTTCGCTCACCACCAGCAGCCCGTTGCGGTCGGCCGCCGCGCGCAGCATCTGCAGACCCTCGGCGCCTAATCCCTGGAAGCTGTAGGGTGACGATCGCGGCTTGAACGCGCCGCCGCGAATCACGCTGGCGCCGGCGCGCGCCACCTGTTCCGCCACGAGGTCGATCTGTTCGCGGCTCTCCACGCTGCACGGTCCCGCCATCACCACCACGTGCTCGCCGCCGATCCACACCCCGCCGATCTTCACCACCGTTCCACCGGGATTGAAATTGCGGCTGGCCAGCTTGTAGGGCGATGCGATGCGATGCGCCTCCTTCACGCCCTCCATTACCTCGAAGACCTCAAGGTCCACATCCACCTTGCCGCCCACACCGCCGAGCACCGTGTGCATCACGCCGGTGGAGCGGTGCACGTCGTAACCTTCGCCCACCATGCGATCGATTACCGCTTGAATGTGGGCTTCGGTGGCCCCCTGCTGCATGACGACTAACATCTATGAATCTCCGTCCCGTCTGGCTTCAATGCCGGTCTCAGCGCTGGCTTGCATGCGAATTCTTTGGATGGTGCGCATCTCGTCGATGATACGCTCGAAGATGCGTTTCACGGCGTCCGGCGTCAGCGGGCCG
>DATNMW010000257.1:0-13744 GCA_035602155.1 Bryobacteraceae bacterium
GCCGTGGCGCCAGCCTCCTGCATGTGATAGCCGCTGACGCTGATGCAGTTGAATTTCGGCATCCTCCGCGAGCAATAACGGAAGATGTCGCCGACGATCCGCATGGAGCCTTCCGGCGGATAGATGTAAGTATTGCGGACCATGAACTCTTTAAGGATATCGTTCTGAATGGTGCCGCTAAGCTGTTCCGCAGACACGCCTTGCTCCTCTGCGGCGACGATGTAGAACGCCATGATGGGCAGCACTGCGCCATTCATAGTCATCGACACCGACATCTGATCCAGCGGGATCTGGTCGAACAGGATCTTCATGTCCAGCACGGAATCGATGGCCACGCCCGCCTTGCCCACGTCGCCAACCACGCGCTCGTGGTCCGAATCGTAGCCGCGATGGGTGGGCAGGTCGAATGCCACCGACAGGCCTTTCTGGCCCGCCGCCAGATTGCGCCGGTAGAAGGCGTTGGATTCCTCGGCCGTGGAGAAGCCTGCGTACTGCCGGATGGTCCAGGGCTGGCGTGCGTACATGGTGGAATAAGGGCCGCGCAGATACGGCGGCAGACCGGCGGCATATGCCAGATGCTCCATGCCCTCTAGATCCGCGCGCGTGTACCAGGATTTAACGCCGAAGTGTTCCGGCGCCAGCCACTCCGGCCCCTCTGGTGCGGCTTCCATCTGCGGCGCCGGCCGGTAATCGATCTTAGAGAAATCCGGACGCATGACTAGTCTCTCACCCCCAGCCTCTCCTGCCAGGTGCGCAGGACTTCAGCTGCGTCGCTGCGGACGTGCACAAAATCCGCAACACGGGCCTGCTTCAACTGCTCAATCGAATCGGCGGGATTGCCGGCCACAATCACCGGCGTGTCCTTACCGGCGTCGCGCAACTCCCGAATCACGCGCGGAGCCAGTGCGCCATACTCCGGATCGGAACTGCACAGCACCACGGCATCCGGCTCGCCCGAGAGCGCGTCTGAGACTTCAATCTCGAACCCCGCGCATCCGAAAAAGTTTGTAATAAATCCGGACCGGGCCTTGCGCATCTTCACATCGCCCGCTTCCAGCAGCAGGAGGTGCGGCGTGTGTCCGGTACGGGCGGCATAGCGCTCCGTACGCAGCCGGATTAATTCGAAAATGCGCGCGTCACGGGGTGCGCGGTCTTCGCGTTCAATTCTGGGTAGCATGCGCTCGGCGAGATTGGGATACTGGTTGGTTCCCACAATGGCCGTGCGGCGCGTACTTACGGCCGCCTCCCGGACGGCGCGCGATTTGGCAATATCCCGCTCCAGCGCGCCGCCCTCGGAGTACTTCAGGAATCCGCCCGCCGCCTCGATCTGCTGCAACATCTTCCAGGCTTCCCGGACCAGCGAATCGGTAAGCGTTTCCAGGTAATACGAGCCGCCCGCGGGATCCACGGAGCGGTCCAGCCAAGCCTCTTCCTTGAGGATCAACTGGGTGTTGCGCGCCAGGCGGCGGCTGGCCTCGTCCGGGTCGCGATACGTTTCGTCGAACGCCTCCACCTGTATCGAATCCGCTCCGCCGATGGCGGCTGCCATTGCTTCCGTGGTGGCGCGCAACGCATTGACGTAGGCGTCGTAGACGGTTTTCGTGGAGTGCGAGGTGCGCGCATCGATCGTCATCCTGCCGGACCCCGCTTCGGCGGGACGAAAGCCCCCCATGGCGCGTGCCCACAACGTGCGAGCGGCGCGCAGTTTGGCGATTTCGAGGAAATAGTTCGATCCGATGGCAAAAGAAAACGCCATCGCCTGTGCGGCTTCATCCGGCGTCAGCCCGCGATCGGTAAGCTGGGCCATGATTTCAACCCCTTCAGTGAGCGCAAATCCGAGTTCCTGGACGATAGTCGCCCCGGCTTCGGAGAAGCGGTGAGCGCCAACGGTCACGGGGCGAAATTCCGGCGCGCAGACTGCCCGAACCACGCGGGCCGCGCGATCGAGGTCCGCTAGAGGCTCGTAATCGACGGAGCCGCAGGATACCGGCCTCCGGACCAGCGCTTCCAGCACCTCGGCCGCCCGCTGCCCCGCTTGGAAATGAACGGCACAAGCGGGAAGCGTCTCCAAAACCTCGTCGATGTCTCGCTCCCCGACCACGATGCAGATCTCATCCGCGCCCGCATCCAAGGCTGCCTGGGCCTCGGCTGGATCGTGCACCACTTCGCGAATCTTCCATTTATTCTCGCCTCGCGTGCCGCGGGTATACGGAAACTCTCCGGGCGTTGAATGCAGATACTCCAGCCCGTTCAGATCCTCGGCGCGATAAAACAGCTTGGTCTTCGGCGCGGCGCCTTTTTGATCCTTGAGCACCACCGCATCCCAATCCGCGGTGGATACTGGTGGAAATTCCGCTAACGTCAGGCTGTCGCTCATGGCATCGCTCATGCCGTTGCTCCCGGTTCGGGGTCCTCCACAATCTCCATCAAAACGCCCAGCGATTTCGGATGCACGAAGAAGACCGTGGTCCCGCGCGACCCGGGCCGCGGCGCTTTGTCGATCAATTGGAAACCGCTCTCCTTCATGTATTGAAATGCAGCCTGCGCGTTGCGCACGCGAAAAGCCACATGAGCCAGACCGCCGCGGCCGCCGTTTTTGTCGATCAGCTTCTGCACCGGCGAATCGGGGCTCAGCGGCTCCAGCAATTGAACCAGGTTGGGGCCATCGCCCACACGCAGCAGCGCCTCGCGCACCTGATCGCCCCCGTACACTTCCTCGCGATGGATTTCATGGAACCCGAGCAGCCCATACTGCTTCACCTGCGCATCCAACTCGCCTTGGCGCACGGCGATCGCTACGTGGTCCACGAACTGAAAACCGGGAATGTTGGACATATCTTCACTCATAACGATTCGAATTCGGCGCTATTCAAATTCAATCAGCACCTGCCCCATTTGCACGCCATCTCCCACGCCGGCGTTGATGGCTTTGATTTTGCCGGGCGCCGGCGAGGTGATATTGGTCTCCATCTTCATCGCCTCCAGCACCAACAGCGGATCGTTGGCCTGGATCTGTTGGCCGGGCTGCGCGTTCACGCGCACCACCACGCCCGCCACGGGACTCCGGCAAACCTTGTCTTCCGCTACTTTGCCGTCCGGCGCGGCGGCGCGCGCGGCCGCGGACGGTTGTGGGGGGCCGGATGGCAACGCTGTGGGCGTGGCCGGAACGTAAGTGTGCGACGGGCTGGCCGGAGCGCGATCGTCTTCGGCTACCTCGACATCCACTTCGTAGGTCTTTTGGTCAACCGTGATTCGCAGTTTCATCGCCCGTGCGCTACCCCCAGGTTGTGTGAGGCTTGAACAAATACGCGGCCCTGTTGCGCCCATGCGTTGGATGGCGCGGTGCGCACCAGCCGCGCGCCGCGGATACGCGCCCGCTTCCCCAAAAATGCGGCGACCGCCGCGGTCAGGATCAGGATCGTTTCAGTGGGGACTTCTTCCACTTCCGCCGGCGCCGGAGGGGCCTGCTCCTTCTTGCCCTCGATCAACGATTCCAGCCGCTGCACTTCACGCTGCACCATGCGGCGCGACATGGCCGCGCCCGCTACCCAACCCGCGAAAATTCCCAACGGCAAGAGAAATAAGCCCATAGATCCTTGTGCTGCAATTACAGCGGCATCAAGCCGTGCTTCTTGGCCGGTCTCAACTCGCGCTTGGTTTGCAAAGCCTCCAGCGCCATCGCCAGATAGCGCCGCGTCTGCGCCGGCTCGATAATATCGTCGACCAACCGCGTCCCGCCCGCCACGTACGGATTCGAGAACGCGTCGCGATACAGGCCGATCAATTCCTGGCGGCGCTCCTTTTTGTCTTTTGCCTCGCCAATCTCTTTTCGGAAAACCACTTCCACGGCGCCTTCCGCGCCCATTACGGCGATTTCCGCGGTGGGCCAGGCCACCACGCGGTCCGCGCCCAGGTCCTTGCCGCACATCGCCAGATAGGCGCCGCCGTAGGCTTTGCGCACGATCACGGTGATCTTCGGAACCGTGGCAGCCGAGTATGCAAACAGAAGCTTCGCGCCATGCCGGATAATGCCGCCGTACTCTTGCTGCACGCCCGGCATGAAGCCGGGCACGTCCACCAGGGTCACCAACGGAATATTAAACGCGTTGCAGAAACGGATGAACCGCGCGGCCTTGTCCGACGCGTTGATATCCAGTGCGCCAGCCATTACCGCAGGTTGGTTCGCGACGACTCCCACCGGGCGGCCCGCGATGCGGCCGAAGCCAGCCAAAATGTTTTGCGCAAAGCTGACCTGCACCTCCAGAAAATCCCCCCCATCGAGCAGCGCCGCGATCACCGCGCGCATGTCGTAGGCGATCTTGCCGTCGTCGGGAACCAGACTGTTCACAGCCGGATCGGGATCGAGCGGCCCATCGTAAGGCAGCCGCGGCGGATCTTCCAGATTGTTCGATGGCAGAAAGCCCAGCAGCCGCCGGCAGATGAGCGCAGCTTCGTCGTCGTTTTCGGCGATGAAATGCACCACGCCGGAGTAAGTCATCTGCGCCGCCGGTCCGCCCAACTGGTCGGGAGTCACTACCTCGCCGGTGACTTGCTTGATCACCGAAGGACCGGTAATGAACATCTGCGCGCCCTTGGTCTGGATGATGAAGTCCGTCAGCGCCGGACTGTATGCCGCGCCGCCCGCACACGGTCCGCAAATCAGCGATACTTGCGGCACCACGCCCGAAAGCATCACGTTCATGTAAAACACGCGCCCATATCCCGCCAGGCTGTTGATGCCTTCCTGCACGCGCGCGCCGCCCGAGTCGTTGATGAACACGAACGGCGAGCCGGTCTTCAGCGAGTAACGCATCATCTCGGCGACCTTGTCGCTATGTACTTCGCCTGCCGCGCCCCCGCCCACCGTGAAATCCTGGCTCGCCAGGTGGATCAGGCGGCCATCCACCGTGGCGGCGCCGGTAACGACGCCATCGGCCGGCAATTCCTTGTCCGCCATGCCGAACAGCGTGGCGTGATGTTTCGCGAACAGGCCGATTTCCTGGAAGCTGGCCGCGTCGATCAGGCGGTCGATGCGCTCGCGCGCGGTCAGCTTGCCCGACTGGTGTTGCTTCTCGATGCGTTCTTTGCCGCCGCCTTTCATCAACCTGGCGCGTTTCTCTTCTAGCTCGCGAATTTTGGCTTCAATTCCCATATCCGTCTGTTCCGCTACCGGCACATTCGGCCTCCCGAGTTACTGGGCGGGAGCCACAGTAACATTATGCGACTTACCATTCAGAGTAACCACGTACGATACCGGCTCAGTCAGTTGTCCTTGCGCGGCTGCAACCACCGGTTTCGCGGCGGCCTTAACGGCCGCCTTGGCCGGCTCCTTACTCAGATTCTTGGGACCCTGGCTGCGCGCCGGGAAAAACTTAGGCGCAACTTGGGGGAACATGGCGTAAGTCAGAACGTCTTCGTCGCTGCCGTTGCATCCGTTCAACGCCAGTGCATCCGCGCGCAATTGATCCCACTCCGGGCGCAGCAAATCCGCCGGACGCCCGGAGATAGGCTCCTTCTTGGATTGCAGGATGGCTTGCTTGATCACCTCGGGGTTTTTCACGCCTAGGGTGCTTCCATAGTAACCCAGCATCAGGTCGGCGAACTCACCGGTCATTACTTTGTAACGTCCCATTAACACATTAAACACGGCCTGCGTGCCGACGATCTGGCTGGACGGCGTTACCAGCGGCGGATAGCCCGCATCGCGCCGCACACTCGGCACCTCTTCCAGCACTTCGCGCACCCTGTCGCCCGCGCCCTGCTGCTTAAGCTGGCTCTCCATATTCGAGATCATGCCGCCGGGAATCTGGCTGCGAAAAATATCCGTATCTACGCCGTTGAAGCCCGTCAGGAACTCGGCATAGCGCGGCCGGACCTTGTTAAAGTAGTCGCGAACCTTGCGCACGCGCTCCATGTCGACCACGGTTCGGTAGCCGGTACCCTCCAGCATCTCGATGAGTGACTCAGTCGGATTGTGTCCCGGCCCCAGGCTCAAACTGCTGATGCTGGTATCCACGATGTCGCAACCGGCTTCGATGGCTTTCATCAGGCTGACCATGGTCACACCGGTGGTGGCATGCGTGTGTACGTGGACCAGCGTTTCCTGTCCGCAGGCGGCCTTGATGCCTTCCACTAACTCGTAGGCCGGTGCGGGCTTCAGCAGTCCCGCCATATCCTTAATGCAGATGGAATTGCAACCCAGATCCACGAGTTGCTCCGCCATGGTCACGAACGCCGACATGGTGTGCTCCGGGCTGATCGTGTAACAGATGGCGCCCTGCGCGTGCTTGCCGGTGGCGCGCACCGCTTTGAGCGAGGTGCGCAGATTGCGGATATCGTTCAGCGCGTCGAATACCCGGAAAACGTCCATGCCGTTCTCCGCTGCTTTTTCGACAAAGCGCCGCACGACTTCGTCTTCGTAATGCCGGTAACCCAGCAGGTTTTGGCCGCGCAACAGCATTTGCAGGCGCGAGTTGGGCATCAATTTACGAAAAGTGCGCAAGCGCTCCCAGGGATCTTCATTAAGGAATCGAATGCAGGCGTCGAAGGTGGCGCCGCCCCAGCACTCGATGGACCAAAATCCCGCTTTGTCAAGATCTTCGCAGGCCGGCACAAGATCTTCCAGGGCCATGCGGGTGGCCATCAGGCTCTGGTGGGCGTCGCGCAGAATCAGTTCGGTGATTTGAATCGTTCGGTCAGCCATACTCTATAAGACTATTCTATCCGATTTTCGTGGCGCACGCCCGTGGCGTGCCGCGTCCCCACTCATGGGGACGCCTTGTTGCGCCAGCACCGGGAAATCCGTTTACTATAAACGCATGCGACCCATCCGCTATGTATCCGCCCTTCTGCTGGCCCTGTCCGCCATGCTTCCTTCCGCCCGTCTGGCAGGCGCGGGGAAGACGGCCCGTGAGTACCTGGTCTATTTCGGGACCTACACCGGCAAGGGCAGCAAGGGCATCTACGTCTCCCGCTTCCGTCCGGCCACCGGCAAGCTGACTCCGCCGGAACTGGCGGCGGAGACCGTCAGCCCTTCGTTCCTGGCTGTGGATCCCGCGCAGCATTTCCTCTTTGCCGCCAACGAAATCGGCGATTATCAAAATGCCAAGAGCGGATCGGTCTCTTCATTCTCGATCGACCGGCACACCGGGAAGCTCGGCGCGTTGAACACCGTTGCATCGCGGGGCGCGGACCCCTGTCATCTCACTGTGGATAAGGCCGGCAAACACGTCCTGGTCGCCAACTACACCGGCGGCAGCGTGGCCGTTCTGCCCGTCAAGGCGGATGGCCTGCTGGGCGAATCGTCGGACTTCGTGCAGCATCTCGGCTCCAGCGTGGATCCCGAGCGGCAAAAGGAACCGCACGCGCACGACGTGGTGCTGACGCCCGACAACCGTTTCGCCGTGGTCGCCGACCTGGGGCTCGATAAGCTGCTGGTCTATCGCTACGATCTTGAGAAGGGCAAGCTCTCACCCAACGATCCGCCTTCCGGCAGCGTGAAGCCGGGCTCCGGGCCGCGCCATATCGCCTTGCATCCCAACGGCCGGTGGGCGTACGTCATCAGCGAAATGGCCAATACCGTAACCGCCTTCGATTGGGATGGAGACAAAGGATCGTTCCACGAACTGCAGACCGTCCCCACGCTGCCCAAGGATTTCAAGGGCGAGAACACCACCGCTGAATTGGCAGTACACCCCAAGGGCCGGTATCTCTACGGCTCCAACCGCGGCCACGATAGCATCGCGGTCTATGCCATCGATCCGGCCAGGGGAATGCTGACGCAGATCGAGGATGTCTCCACGCTGGGTAAAGAGCCGCGCAACTTCGCGCTCGATCCCACGGGCGCATACTTGTTCGCCGCCAACCAGAATTCGAATACGGTGGTGGTGTTCCGGGTGGACCCGAGCAACGGCCGGCTGACTCCGACGGGGGAGAAGGTCGAGGTGGTGTCACCGGTGTGCGTAACGTTCGTGGCGGCGTTATAGGACAAACGCCGTATGATGTAAAGAAGGCGTGCAATATGGACAGATGGGAAGAAATCGTCAAGCGGCTCGAAGATAGCCTGATAGTGGCCGACCGCATTCAACAGCGCCACGCCGAGGCTCTTGAAACACACAAGGAATGGCTCGAAGATCTGACGCGTGTGGCCACCGAGCATGAACGGCGGATGGCGGACCATGCCCGCTCGATGGCGGACCACGAGCGCTCGATGGAGGATCACAGACTGCGCATGGAAGCTATCGACGAGCGCTTGGAGCAGATCAGCATCAAGGTGGATCGCATTGCCGAGTTGATTTTCAAAGACCGCTCTTCGAACGGCCACGAATCGTGACGATCCGCCGGGGCGTTCAGGCCGAAAGCGGCAGAACTTCCCGTTCAATCTGCTTCCTAAGCGCATCTTCAGCCACTGCCAAATCGTACTTCGACTGAAGATTCATCCACATTTGCGCAGAAGTGCCGAAATAGCGGGCAAGCCGCAACGCCGTATCGCCCGTAATGCCCCGCTGTCCTTTCAGGATGCCTCCAATCCGGTTCGCCGGAACCCGTAGAGCCATTGCGACGGCGTTTGGCGTCAGGCCGGCAATTCGACCTCAATTTCCTTTATTAAAGAGGTAGGCGACCGATCTGCCTGCAGCGTGGTCCAATAGAGGCCAATGGCCTCCTTGGCACGGGCTGCGAGTTCGTCCATGGATCGCCCCGTAACCAGGATTGTGGGCAATTCAGGCACGTAAGCGCTGTAGCCCGCTTCGTTCCCTTCGATGACGAGCGAATACTTCCGAGTCATTGTGTTTGGTCCTTAATACCAGTTTGCCGCAAGATTGCACGATATGTTCCAGGGCGCACATCGTCCCCTAGTTTACCAGACACGACAGTGATGTGGCCGTCCGGACTTCGAAATATGCGATGGTCTCCCGACGTCCTTATGTGATGCCAACCGGCTCTTTCTAACGTCTTGACTACGTCCCGAACTCTGACTGGCACGATTCAAGTTTAAGCGATTTCCGGCAGGTAATTGATGCCCACGCAAAAGAAGTGGCACTTCACTCCGGGCCGCACAATTCGAGCGCGTTGGTCTTGTAGGTGTGGTACGGTGGGAGGGCGGCAAGTTTGGGCACAGCGGATGGTGCGCATCAACCGTGGGTAGAACGATGTCCTTTGCAGAATCCTTCCGCGATCTGATCAAGGATTGCGGGACGACCGAAGATGGCCTGCGGAAGCTCCGCGAATACGGCCGGCAGAATATCCAGGGGGTATGGCACTACCCGGATGATGTGGAACCTTGTTACTACTGCAACCCAAGTGGCTTGACTAAACATCACCTGCCTCAGGTCGGAATCCGGGGGTACTTGGGATCTGGACCATTCACGATAGTGTCGGATACTCCTTCAGGCGATGTACACTTCGAGAAGAGGCAGGCACAACTCTACTATTCGAAGTTGAAGGCGCACGGATTGGAGAGTGCCCACCTGGTGGACGTCTTCAATACTGCAAGCAATACCCGCAATGCCGACGAACAGAAGGCCCTGTTTTTAGTTCAAATTGAGCTAGTGAAGCCGAAAGCCATGTTGGTAATGGACATGGCCTCTCGGCCTCGCAAGCGGATCACGGGATGGCACTACAGCGGGCCGTTGCAGGTCCTGGAGCGGCATTTTCAGGCAGACGGGTTCACCTTCGCCGTTGATCCGGACTTTCACCCTAAAGCTGCGACGGTGACGTGCGAACCTCAGAACGGCACAGTCTTCTCGTTCGATGTGTACACGATTTACCACTACACGAAGCTTACGGAACATCGCGGCAGCCGGACTTGGGAATCCGATTGGGAGAAGCGATTCACTGATGTGCTTTCGGATGGCTCACCTCGCTTGACGGTAGCCGAACTGCAGACCGGCAAGAACAACTGAAGCCAATGCATCGCGGAAACCAATTCAATGAAAATTGTGCGACTCCGCGGCCGCCCCCGCCGCCAGCGCCTCCACCCGCCCCACCTTCACCGAAATCACTCCGTCCTGATTCTGTAGCACACCATCGATCAATAAAAACGTCTCGCCCACCACCACCAGCTTATAGCGGTCGTAAGTGGCCGGCTCGATGATGGCGTTCATCACCCCAGTCTCGTCTTCCATGCTCAGGAATACAAAACCTTTCGCCGTCCCAGGCCGCTGCCGCACGATCACCGATCCCGCAATGCGCACTAACCGGCCATTGGGAACGCGCGCCAGATACGCCGCCGGAGTCACTCCCAACGCCTGCATCTCCATCCGCCGGTAGGCCATGGGATGCCGGCCTATAGTCACTCCCGTGCCGCGGAAATCGGACGTCAGCCGTTCTTCGACAGTCATGCGCGCCAGCGGCGAAGCGCCTTCGACGGCTTCCAGTTGCTCCAATAAAGGACCCACCGGCCGCACCGCGCGCTCCGCCATCCACAACGCGTCGCGCCGGTGGATTTGTTGCAGCGGATTCAGCGCGCCCACCTCCGCCAGCATCTTCATCTCGTCTTTACGCAACTCCCGAACGCGCAGCGCCAGATCGTCCACGCTGGTGAAAGGCCGATCGGCCCGCGCGCGCACGATAGCCTCGGCCACTGGTTGCCGCATCCCGCGAACGTAGCGGAACCCCAATCGCAGACAAAATCTCGCCGCGTCTCCGTGTCGCCGCGTCTCCGCGTCGGCCGCTTCGATACTGCACAACCACCCCGACTTACTAACATCCACCGGCAGCACCCGCAGCCCGTGCCGCTGCGCATCCTTGATCAGAATCGACGGATGGTAGAACCCCATCGGCTGATTGTTCAGCAAAGCCGCCGTAAACGCCGCCAGATAATGACACTTCAAATAAGCGCTGGCGTAAGCGATCATCGCGAAACTGGCCGCGTGCGATTCCGGAAATCCGTACAGCGCGAACGAAGTGATGGACAGCACGATCTGATCCTGCACCGCACCGCTGATGCCATTGCGGTCCATACCCGCGCGCAGCTTCGCCTCGATTTCTTTCATGCGTTTTTCCGATCGCTTGAAGCCCATCGCCCGCCGCAATTCCTCCGCCTGCCCGCCGGTGAATCCCGCCACAATCATGGCCATGCGCAGCAACTGTTCCTGAAACAGCGGCACGCCCAGCGTCCTCCGCAGCACCGGCTCAAGCGATGGATGCAGGCAGTCGGCCCGCTCCCGCCCCTGCCGCCGCCGCAAATACGGATGCACCATCTTGCCCACGATCGGCCCCGGCCGGATGATGGCCACCTGCACCACGATGTCGTAAAAGCGAGCCGGCCGCAGCCGCGGCAAACACGACATCTGCGCGCGGCTCTCCACCTGAAACATCCCGATAGTGTCCGCCTTCTGCAGCGCGCCATACACCGCCGGATCGTCCGCCGGAAGCCGCGCCAAGTCCACCTCTTCGCCGTACGATTCGCGGATGCGCTCCAGGCACTCCTCGATGGCCGCCAGCATCCCCAGCCCCAGCAGATCGACCTTGATAATGCCCATGTCGGCGCAGTCTTCTTTGTCCCACTGCACCACCACGCGCCCGGGCATGGTGGCCGGCTCCAGCGGCACGACCGAATCCAATTGCCCCTGGCAAATCACCATGCCGCCGGAATGCTGCCCCAGGTGCCGCGGCAGATCCTGCACGGCCTGGTACAGCTCCAGAAATTTGCGTATGCGCGGATTCTTCAGGTCCAGGCCCGCATCGCTGAAATGCCGCTCGGGCGTGTCGCTGGGGTCCTTCCATTCCCACGCCCGCACCAGGCTCGACAGGCGATCCAGCGTCACCATCTCGAAGCCCAGCGCCTTGCCCACCTCGCGCGCCGCCGATTTTCCGCGATACGTGATCACGTTGGCCGTCATGGCCGCGCCCAGCTTGCCGTAGCGCTCGTAGACATACTGGATGGCGCGCTCGCGTTGATCGCCGCTGGGCAGGTCCAGGTCGATATCCGGCCACTCGCCGCGCTCCTCCGATAGGAAGCGCTCGAACAGCAGGTCCATGCCCACCGGGTCCACCGCCGTGATTCCAAGCGAATAGCACACCGCGCTGTTGGCCGCCGACCCGCGCCCCTGCGCCAGGATGCCGTGGTCCCTGCAGAAATTCACGATGTCCCAGACGATCAGGAAATAGCCGGCCAGCGCCAGCTTTTCGATCAGCGCCAGCTCGCGTTCGATCTGCCGCCGCGCTTTGTCGTGATACGGCCGGTAGCGCCGCCGCGCGCCTTCATCCGTGCGTTTGCGCAGGAAGGACGCCATGGTCTCGCCGGGCGGCACCGGATAGCGCGGAAATTCGTAGCCCAAATCCGCCAGCGTGAATTGCAATCGCGACGAGATTTCCGCGGTATGCGCGATGGCTTCCGGCAGATCCGCGAACAAGCGCGCCATCTCCGCGCCGGATTTGACGTAGCGTTCCGCGTTGGGTGTGAGCAGCCGTCCGGCGGTTTTGAGCGTCGTTTTTTCGCGCACGCAGGTGAGCACGTCCAGCACTTCCCGCTGCCGAGGCTGGGCGTAGCAAACTCCGTTGGTGGCCACCAGCGGAATGCCCAGCCTGCGCGCCTTTTCGACGATGGCCTGGTTGCGGGCTTCCTCGTGGCGATCCATATGGCGCTGCAATTCGGCAAATAGATTCCGCTTCCCGAAAATCCCGGCCAGCGTTTCGTCGATATCCGGAGTAATGCAGATCAGCCCCTGCGCGAACTCCGCGATCTCTTCCAGCGTGGCGGCGCCTTCGCCTTTCTTGGCCCGCAATTTCACGCGTGTGACCAGGCGGCACAGGTTCCGATACCCCTCGCGGTTTTCGCACAGCAGCGGATAGCGCCGGCCATTGGTGCAGGTAATCTCGGAGCCGATGTGCGCGCGCATCCCCATCTTCTTCGCCGCCATGTGAAAGCGCGGCGCGCCATACACGCCGTCCCGGTCGAGCAAAGCCATAGCCGGAATGCCCAGATCGGCGCAAGCGGAAACCAGATCCTCGGGCGCCGACGCACCCTGCAAAAAGCTGAACGCCGACCGCGCATGCAACTCCACATAAGGTGCAGGCACATCAGTCATAACAACCCTCCACAAACCATCGCCCCCATTCGCAATAAATCCGATAAATCGCTCCGTCGCTCAACGCCACATCCCATTCATCGCGCGCCCACGGATCGGCAGTCCACCAATCTCCCGAAGTTCGCCAAGGCCCAGCGGACGCAGTCACGTGTCCGCGCACGCCTTCCGCCTGCACATGCACCGGCTGCCCCGATGCCATCTGCACACGGGCCATCCGCGCCGGCCGGATCGCGCGCAGTATCTGTCTCCGCGTCGCCGTGTCTCCGCGTCGCCGCGTCGCCGCGCCGCCGAAGCTCCGCATCGCAAACGCCCCCGGCCGATGCGTATCCAGCAACTCCGGCGATCCCACGTTCCCCTCGCCCACCAACCCCCGTAGCCGCGCCAACGTGAGTTCCAATTTTTCCGGCTCGGGTGCGAGAGGAATAAAGAGGCCAGTCTGCGCCGCGCGCGGCTTGACCGGCACCGCTTCCAGCCATACCTTCACCACCGGCGCCGGCGGCGGATGCGCGCCCAGATCCAGATCGAGCAGCTTCAAAAATGCCTTGGTGTCCAGCATGGGGACGGGGAAGCGCAGCGTGCGTGAATGTTCGCCTCGATTTTCCAGCTTCAGCCGCAACCGCAATTCATTGGTGGCCAATCCGTGCGAAACGAGGCGCGCACGCAGGCCGTTCAGCAGTTGCGCCAGCACGAACATCAGCGGCTCCAGCAGTTCC
>DATNMW010000258.1:0-11538 GCA_035602155.1 Bryobacteraceae bacterium
AAGCCATATCGCGAGCGCCTGGACGGGATGCGCGCGGCCACATCGCTTTCCGACGCGCTGATCTCGGCGGCCGGCGCGGTGGCCGGGCGGCCCGTGAATATCTGCTCGATGGAGGCGCGCTTCATCGGCGGCAGCATGGGATGTGTGGTGGGCGAGATGATTACGCGCGCCATCGAGCGCTCTATCGCGCGGCGGATGCCGCTGGTGATCGCATCGGCGTCGGGTGGCGCGCGCATGCAGGAAGGCGCGGTAAGCCTGATGCAAATGGCCAAGATCTCGGCTGCGCTAATGCGTCTGGACGAAGCCGGCTTGCCCTATATCAGCATGCTGACCGATCCCACCACCGGCGGTGTCACCGCGAGCTTCGCCATGCTGGGCGATTTGAATATCGCCGAGCCGGGCGCGCTGATTGGGTTTGCCGGGCCGCGCGTGATTGAGCAAACCATCCGGCAGAAGTTGCCGGATGGCTTTCAGCGGTCTGAGTTTCTGTTGAAGCACGGGATGCTGGACGCGGTGGTGCCGCGGCTGGAGTTGAAGAGCTATATCGCCACGGCGCTGCGATTCTTCATGGATTAGTTAGTGGCCATATGCGCTTCCGAGCCGCGACTCCGCTTCCGAGCCGCGACTCCGCTTCCGAGCCGCGACCGTAAGGGAGCGGACTAGATGAATTATCCCGATTCCGTCCGGTTCCTGTACGCGCTGGGCAACGAAATCAAAACCGCGAAGCTGGGGCTGGAGCGGATTTCCATTTTGCTCGAAGCGCTAGGCCATCCGCAGCAAGCCTGCCGCATAGTGCACGTGGCGGGCACCAACGGCAAGGGATCCACGTGCGCGATGATCGAATCCGGGCTGCGCGCCGCGGGATATCGCACCGGGTTGTTCACCTCGCCGCACCTGGTGGAGCCCACCGAGCGTATTCAGGTGGCGGGAAGCCCCATTGACGACGCCTTGTTCGCCGCCGCGTTCGACCAGGTACACGCGTGCGCGGAGACGCTGCTGCGGCAGGAACGCATCGATTTGCATCCCACTTATTTCGAAAGCGTGACGGCCATGGCGATGGTGGTCTTTCGCGATTCCGGCGTGGAGCGCGCGGTCCTCGAAGTCGGGCTGGGGGGACGATTGGACGCGACCAACGCGGTCACGCCGGAATTGTGCGTGGTGACGCCGGTGGACTTCGACCACGAAGCGTATCTGGGCAAGAGCTTGGAATCCATTGCCGGAGAAAAGGCGGGAATCCTGAAGCCGGGCGTACCGGCGGTTTTCGCGCGGCAGCGGGCCGAAGCCGACAGCGTGCTGCATGCGCGGGCAGCGGCTTTGGGCGTAGCGGTCACACATAGCTCCGAGGTTTCCATCTCGGGCGTCGCGCTGCATGCGCGCGGCAGCGATTTCCTGTTGAGCGGCATGGCTCTGACTTGTCCGCTGGGGGGGGAGCATCAGGTGGAGAACGCGCGCACGGCCGTTGCGGCGCTCCGCCGGCTTGGCGTCGCGCCCGAAGCGATCCGTCGGGGGATCGCGCAAACTAGGTGGCCGGGCCGTCTGGAGCGCGTCGGCGAGTACCCCGAAATCGTGCTGGATGGCGCGCACAATCCGGCCAGCGCGCGGGCGCTGGCCGATTATCTTGACCGCTTTTACGAACCACGCCGCGTGTGGCTGATCTACGGCGCAATGCGCGACAAAGCGGTCGAGGAAGTGGCTGCGATCCTATTTCCGCGGGCGGGGCATGTAATCGCGACGGCGCCGGCGCAGCCGCGCGCGTTGCGTCCTGAAACGATCCGGGATCTGGCGGATCACGATTGCATTCAGGTGGCCGCGGATCTTCGCGCGGCTTTGGCGTTGGCGGGCGCCGCGGGGCGCCAGGACGCTATTTTTGTCACCGGATCGCTTTTCCTGGTGGGCGAGGCGCGCGCGCTGCTTGTGCGAGAGAGTATTTCCTAGGCCTATAGAGCGCCCATCCGCTCCCGGCCCCGCCGTTTTTTGCGACCGTCGGCTAGTCTTCGTCGAAGCGTTTCCGCCGCCGGGTGAGCACGGCCAGGACGGCCAGACCCAATCCCATCAGCACATAACTGGCCGGCTCCGGAGTCGCACCGGTCGAGGTCGTCAGCGCGCCGGCGTACATCACGCCGAACGGAGTATTTCCCACAAGCTGATAAGCGTCAAGCACTAAAGTGTATGTTCCGGCGGACAGACTCAACGGGATGACAGCGTCATTACCGGCGGTGCAGCCGATTGAGGAAGCCGCGCAGTTGGAACCCAGAGTCCCGTTAGGCGCGTCCAGCAACGTACCGCCGCTGCCATTGCCGCTGGCCACCGTCCCGTTATCCAGCCAAACGCCCGCAGTGTCGTCCGCCCAAACATCCAGGTTGCCGATAGAAGCTGTCGCTAACGTGAAAGTTTGATAGAAGATTGCCGTGGGAGTTCCGGTGATCGTAGTGGCGGCGGGATCGGCAGGGCCCGCCCCGCATGAATTGCCACCCACCGCATCGCAACCAGTGCCGCCGTACGAAATCCATTCGTAATTCGAGTTCGTAGGGACTGCCCAAGACGGAGCTACAACAACACTCGTGTTTGTCCCCGTTATGTTATTGCTTCCCACACCCGGCGAGCTCCAGATGTTAACCGTTCCCGCCAAAGCTATTCCGCCGAACTGCGCCGGAACCCCCGCCATCAGGGCTGCCACCGATAAGCCCAGCCATACAGTTCGAAACTTCGCCAACGTTTGCATGAGATACTCTCCTGTCAGTAATCTACCCCGCATTGGCGCTCAATCAAAGGACAAGTTGACCTTTTAATACCGGTACCAGTATGTGCCCATTTGTTTGTGGTTCTCAGATTCCGCCGAGTCCCGTTCGCCATCGCCCGGCCGTTGACGGCTGTATACAGTTATGTATACGATTGAAATGTGACGATCCTGCCCTTCGAAAAAACCGCGAGGCACGCGAAGGTGTTCTTCAATGGCAACGAAAAAGAAGCAGGGCTGAATTGAGGGAGGTTTCGGTGTTGGGCTATCCAGCGCTATTTACTCCGGAAGGCAACGGGTTCGTGGCGACCTTCCCGGACATGCTGGAAGCCATTACGGACGGCGGCTGTGAACGGGAGGCCATGGAATATGCCGCGGACGCGATCGCCGCAGCGCTCTCGAAATACGTCAAGCGCCGCCCGGACATTCCGCGGGCTGGTAAGGCTCGCGGAAACCGGCGCGGATGGTGTTTCTAACCACGCTGACAGAGGCCGAGATCCGGCTGTATGAGGCGATACGCGAGGCCGGCGTACGCAAGGCGGATTCGGCCCGCATGGGATGGCGGAAGAGCCAATGCACAAGCGGCTCGCCATGCACGTCGAGGATTTGCCGCGCGTGCTCCGCGCGGGAGCGTAGGCAAACTGGGCCGAAACCCCCCAAATGCTCCTCAGCCGACTGCGCGCCTACTTGCTGATCGATCCGCTGATTATAGCGGCCACGCTGCTGTTCGGCACGGCATCGATGCTGGCTTCCATTTTCGACGAACGCGGCCGCACGCAACATGCGATCGCGCGTCTGTGGGCTCGCATCCTGCTGCTAGTGAGCGGGGCGCGCGTCCGCGTGGAGGGATTGGAGAAGCTGCAAAAGGACGCGGCGTACGTCTTGGTGGCCAATCATACCAGCTACATGGATACGCCCGCGGTCTTGCTGATCCCGCTGCAAATCCGGTTCTTCGCCAAGCAGGGGCTATTCCGGATTCCGCTGCTGGGGGGACACCTGCGGCGCGCCGGACATCTGCCTGTGGTGCGCGGAAATCCGCGGGCATCCCTGAAGAGCTTGACCGAGGGCGCGCGGCTGGTGCGCGAACGCGGCGTATCGGTGGTGCTGTTCCCGGAGGGCGGACGCTCGCCGGATGGGTTGCAGGAGTTCAAGGAAGGCGCGGCGTACCTGGCTATCAAGGCAGGCGTGCCGGCCGTGCCGATCGGAATTATTGGGATGCGCGAAGTGCTGCCGATGGGGTCGGCGCACGTGCGGCCGCATCAGGTGACCCTGCGGATCGGCGATCCGATTCCCACCAAAGGCATGCAGCTGGATGCACGCGGCGAGTTGAACCTGATGTTGCGGCGACGGGTGGCGGAGTCGATCGGAGAGCCAGGCGGATTAGCTTAGCGGTTTACCGGATTGAGGCCATCCCAAAGCGCGTAGACCCGCTCTTGAGGTTGGACATCTCCCGACCCGGCGACGTGGATGCGGCATTACTACCGCGGGCCGGCGAGGGAGACTCGAATCGATTGCGCCACGCTCCCGTCGTCCGCCCCATAGACCTCCAGCCGGAACCGGACATCGTCACTGGCCGCAGTGTAGAGATAGCTTCCGGCCGCGAGTTTAGCCTTGTCCAAGCTTACGCTACTCTCGGCTTTTCCGTCGTGGATGGATAACGTGGCGCGCCGCGCGGTCACGATTTCGCGCGCATTCCGGTTCCAGGTCACCAGCAAGTCCGGGGGATTCCGCTCGACCTGCAATCCCAGCGCAGAAGGCGCGGGCGTGTAGGCTGCCGCTTCTTCGCGCGGCGGCCGCGGCGCGCCCAGGTAGGTCACCACCGATATGACCAGCGCCAAAGTGGCAATCGAAATCGTGGCGGCCCGGAGCAGCAGCCCCTGCCAAGCTCGCGGAGTACTGCCTAGGTGCGTAGTTTGAGGGGCCATGGCGACGGGCGGTTGGAATGAAAGCTCCGGTTCGGGAGCGGGGGCCGCGGCCGGAGCCATACGCTTTTCGGGCAGGGACGCGTTGCGGAAAAGATCCGCCAGTTCGCCGGGCAAATCGTCATCGCCCAGCGCGTCGGGAAGGTCCGGTACATCCAAATCCTGCACGTCGCCGGCAGCCGGTAGCAAGGGCGGCGGTAACGCTGGCGTACGCCCCAGGGCCACTTCGAGCGAGCTGAACTCGGATTGGATCCGGCCGTCTTCCCAGAAGAAAAAACCAGCCGTACAGGCCGTAGTGCCGGCGGCGGTTTTCAGAAGCAAAAACAAGCTAGCCGGTGCCTGGAAGTAACTGTCGATGACCAACAAGTCGGCAGGCGACAGCGACAAGCCATCGCGCATGTGGCTGCGGTAGTACCCGAGGACGGAAGGCGCATCGGGCGATTCGCATGCCGCCAGCGCCGCCCGTAACAGCGCCGCCTCCAGATGCGGGGTATCTTCGTCGGCCAGCGTATAAAGCGGTCCGCCGCAGTAAGAGCATGGCACAGGCATGAAGCCGTCGATAACCACAATCGGCTTTCCCCGATCTTCTTCCATGCGGCCCAGCAGGATACCGCCGGCCTCCGTACCGCCATCCGCGCTGCGCAAGACCTCCGCTTGCAGACGGTCGGCCATTCCGGAGTGCATGTAAATCCGGATGCCCCTACCGGTCTCCTCCCAGTGATAGTACTCTGCGAGATTGCGGCTCGCGGTCATGCGGTGAGTCTCTTTACCACTCTACTATCCATCGGTTTCTTGCGGGGCGGGATGGCAACCTGCGCGCGCCCCGGAGGGAACTGCGCCATTCGGAGTACTCCGGTGCGCAATCAGCCGAGCTCTGGCGACCCGCACTGCGCCACGCATGGCGGCTGAAATCCGGAGACTCCAACGCGCGGCAACGCTCGCCGGCCGCTGGTCGAAGAAGCGCAGCGTGGTGTTTTCGCGCGCGCCGTCCGCCCATCGCGTCTTGTACGATTCGTCGCCACGCAAGAAATCGAAGGTGGCGTGCCCGGCGCCGATGGTGCGCTCAATGGCGTTGCCGATCAGAATTTGCCCGAGCCCGTACCGCATCCAACCGGGGTGCATCCCGCACTGGTAGAACTGAAATGTCGCGCCCACTGAGAAGCCGTAGAGCGCCGCCACGGCCTCGCCGTCCGCCGTGAGCAGAAACAGCCTGACAAACCCTTGCGCGGCCAGAAGCCGCATGGCCTCGACGTGAAATTCAGGTACTCCCGGCGCCAGGAAGGCGCTCTCCGCCGCGCGTTGTTCGAACCGCTTGCGATGCAACGCAATCAACGCGGGAAAGTAGCGTTCCAAGTCGGACGCGCCCGAAATGGCCAGGCATTCCGCTTGATGTTCGTGCTGCAGAGCGCGCCAGCGGCGCCGGTAATTGGCCCGCAGGCCCGCACTGATGCCAGCCACGTATTTCTCGAAACTAGCCGGCAATGGAATGTAGCGGCAGACCCGGCGGCTGGTCTCGAAGACGCGCATGCCGTGGCCGGCCAACTCCGCGGAGAGGGCCGCCGTAAGGGGCGAATCCGGGGTGTCGCCCAGTTCAATGTAATCCCAGAGGCCGCGATGCGCAAACAGCATCCGCGCGATCTCTTCCACCGCCGCCGCGGCGAATCGGGCATCGGCCAGAACGCTCAGATAGTCCGACCCGACGTGCTCGTCCGCCAGGAAGCCAAGCCGGCGCGCGCCCAGGCCCGCGGAGGAGCGCGCAATGTAAAAAGGCCCTACCGCCACCAGTTGCCCGGCGGAATCGCGCACAGCGACCACCGCCAGTTGTCCCTTTCCGAAGTGCTTCCACCAGGTGGACACCCAGCCGAAGCTCAGGAAGATATTCTCCGGGTTGGCGCGCTGAAATAAGTTGTCCCATTCCCCGCCGAGCTGCATTAACTCCGCGGCCGTGGCGATCCATGAGACATACACTGTTCGGCCGGTTGGGCCGAGCACCTCTGTGGCGCCGGGAGCGGTCGCCGTCATCATAGCCCCCGCCAGCGCAGCGCGCTGAAAATCCGCGCGACGGGATGCCGGTCCGGCACATGCAACAATTCGTCCAGGAGCGAGACCGGCTCCGCGTCATCGTACGGGGAGGCCTCCTCCGCGATGTTTCCCGCGGCGAGACAAAGTTCCATGGCAGCTTCCAACAGGCCCGCTTGCAGCGGACGGCTGGTCTTCCGGCACGCTCCGCGCGCGATCAGCTCGCGGACCTCGCGCGAAGCATTGGCCGGCGCATAGGCGATATCCGCGGCGCGCAGCATCTCCACGTCCGGAGCGGAATCGCCAATGGCCGCCACGGGTTCACCGGAGCAGCCCAGATAGGCCTGCACACTGGCCAGCGCCTGCCCTTTTCCAGAGTCTTTCTGGACGATATAAGTGTCCGCGGGGCTCTGGACGAATGTCAGGCGGCCACAGCCCGTGCGCTCCAGAGCGGCCGCGATTTCCGCCCTTAACAACGGCCGCATGGATCCGTCCTGGAAGCGATAGGCGCGTATCGAATAACGATTCTCAGGGTCGATGAAGGCGCCCGGCAAATTCCGGATCTCTTCGCGCAGGCGTTCGATCTGGGCGGCGGATTCCGCATCGATTAAGGGAATTTCCCAATCCCGTATGGCATCCCAGAAGACGCTGCCCAATTCGGCCACGCCGCCCGGCAGCCGGTATGCGCGGCAGTATTCGCGCACATGTTCCAGACTGCGCGCGGTGTTCAGAACCACCGAGAACCGGTTGCGCCGGAAGAGGTGCAAAGCATGTACGCCGCACCGCGAGGTGTGCGGAAATCCCAACAGGCCCCAATCCAGCACGCCGTCCAGATCCAGGAAACACAGCCGGCGTTCCCACGCAACCGGCGGGGCGCCCAACTGGCGGCCACAATAGCGCGCCAGGTGGAAAGCCGCGAAGCTGCGGGTGGCGGTGAACTGCCGGTTCCAATCCTCGCGGCGCTGATCGTCCGGCTTGCGCGTGAGCCAGTATTTCGCCGCGCGCAGGCCGTTCATGGCGTACAGAATCTTGTACAGCGGCAGGCGCTCTTCGACGCCCGCATCCCCGGTCTCCGCTCGGTATGTTTCGATCAGGGTTTGCTCGGCATCGGGCGCAAGCTGGAATTCGAAGATGGCGGAGGCCAGGTCCCATGCGGGATCCACGATGTCCGGTTCGCCGCCTCCGAAATTGTGATGTTCGAAATCCGTCTTGAGCAGCTTGCCGCAGGAACGCACCCAGTCCGCCGGTTTCATGCGGCCATCGACCAGCGTGGGATTCGGCGCGACATAGGCGCGGAGCCGCCGCCGGATCGCGCGCTTCTTCAAAGGTCCCAAGTAGGGGCCGTAGACGCGGCTGAGCGTGGCTACCAGATCGTCCCAACCGCACCAGCGGTATCCGGGGCTGTCGAAGGCCGGGTCTGAATCCAAAGGCAGCGTGCCGACGCGTCGCGCGATATAGCCGGCAAGGGCCGAAGGACAGGCCTCCGGGCCTGTCTGTGACTCGGCATATTCCGAGTACAGGATGCCATCGCGAAGGCGTAGCGGCCGCGGGACAAATCCCTCCAACGCAGCGCCCGCGAGCCACGCATGGTATCCCAACCAGCCCCAGCCAACGCTCTTGGCCATCACCCGCCCGCCTTCCGATTCGAGGACCCGCTTGAGCCGCACCTGGAAACCGTCGGCATAGTGCTCGGTGAGTTCCCGATTGAGCGCGGCGGCCGTATCGCTTTCGACGCATTCCGCATCGAGGAGCCGTGCCTTATATCGCCGATCCGGCGGCAGCATGCAGATGCGTACACCGCGGTCCACTTCGTCGGCGGCGGTCCAATTGGGAACCGAAGGATGCCCTGGAAGCGCGACGATCGTATCGCGCGATTCAGCGCCCAGACCGCGGAGTTCGCCCAGCAGCAAGCGCAGTGTGTGGCCCGAATTCGGATGATCGTCTACGATCAAAACCTGCGCGCGGTCGCGCAGCAACCTGGAGATCGCATGAGACTCGGCGCGCGACAGTCCGTTCTTGGGACGCACGGTGAGCCATGCAATGCGAGTGTAACCGAGCGCACGCAGCCGGACTGCCGCCAGGGGCGCGAAATACGCGCCGGCCGTGCGCGGCCCTACGATGGCGATCGGACGATTCTTTTCCGGCAGCGCGGGCAGGCACAGGCTCACCATCGCGCAGACGTCCTGGTGCGTCAAATCCTGGCAACGGAACGCTTCCGGAATCCGCATGCGACGCCGTTGCGCGGCTTCGCCCAGCGCGCCGGGCGCGGCCGCTAGCAACTGTCGCGCCCGTTCGCGGAACCGCGCGCCGCCAACATCCAGCAGAAGCTCGCACGCGGCATCCACGCAATCGGTCCACTGGCGGCGCCACGCTACGCATTGCGCGGCGCGCGGCGAATATCGCACGGGTTCCGCGGCTCGTATTGCCGTCCGGGTAGCCGGGAATCGCCGCACCACAGCCCCCAGGCTCGACGACCGGGCAGCCAGATGGTCGTCGAGCGTGCAGGCGATGGCGCAGGCGAACAGATACAGGTTGATGCGGCGCTCCGCGCCTTGCCAGCCCGCATCGCCGTTCGCCCGGTAGCTTTCGATCTCCTCGCCGAGGTGCCGCAGCAGATCCTGCAAACTTAGCATGGGATTGAGACACCACTGGTAAGCGTCGTAGAAGCGTTCTTCGGCGCCAGTGCTGTACGGTGCGCCGGTTTGCAGGATTCCAGTGGCCATGTTGGCAGCCAGGTTAATTTCTCGAAACGTCGCGCAGCACCCACCACAGGATGCGCGGATCGCGCCGGGCTTGCCGTAGCGCATAAGGCAGCCAGGCGTGGCCGTACGGCAGATAATAACGGACCGGCACAACCATGTTGCGCGCCACCTTCAGGACGGCGCGGCTGGGCAGCCCGTAAAGCAATTCCATTTCGCACGGCGTGCCGGAGGATTGCAGCTTTCGAATGGCGGCGGCAGCCAATACGGGCTCGTGCGTGGCCACGGCCACGGGGGCCGCGCCCCCCGCGAGCGCGTCTATCACATCCAGAAAACCGAAGTGCGGATCCACTGTCGCGCCAGGATCGGGCCACTGGCCTTTCACCACGCGCACACGCAGGCCCATTTGGGCGGCCTTTCCGGCGTCAAGCGGACTGCGCCGCCACCGTCCGGGAATGGTACAACCCAGCCTCGCGTCGCGCCCGTGCGCATCTTCGATCAAACGGAAAGTGCGATCCGCCGTCTCCGGTCCCAGCGAGTCGAAATGCATCCGGATGCCCGCCTCCCCCGCGGCCATCGCAATTTCCGCAATCAGGCCGGAGTCGAACCCCAGCGAAGGCGCCTTGATCGAGACATAAGAATCCAGGTGCGCGCTTTGGATAGCCCGCACGGTCGCCAGATACATATCGGCCACGTGGCGGGGCCGGTCGTCCTGCGCATCCCAAAAGCAGAGTGTGGAAGCTGGCACGCCGCGCGCCGCAAATGTATGCGCCAAGCGAAGGGCGTCCGGCAATTCGGGGCCCGCCACGTAGCTTCGTGCCGCTTTTCGGAGCAGCGGCAGCCATGGTGCGGCGATCATGCTTTGAACCTTTGGCTCAGCTTTCGCATGGTGGTCCTGGTGGGTGGGCAATCCTGCCCCACAACCTTCCAGCCGTCGGCGAACAAAGCCAGTGCGCCGCGCGGGCTGAAAGGATAGGCGCGCAAGGAACAAGAAGCATGCTCGTGCCGCGTCCAGACCCTTGTCCATGGCTCGACTTCGCCATTGAATTCATAGGACCGCAATCCGCGCCGCGCGGCATAGCGAATGCTTTCCGCGGTCAGCAGCATGCCCGGCGAGCAACGCGAGAATTGCTCGTCGTAGCCGGCGCGCAATAGATCGAATCGACTGCCGCTCTCGATCGCGATTTGCGCGGCGGCCGTCCGGCCGCCAATGCGCAACACACACATCCGCAGGATACCCTTGGTGCAAGCCCGCTCGGTGTAGCGCCTGAAGAAATCGCCCCGCTCGGGGTCCGCCGTCAGCGCCGTGCCATGCGCGCCTTTCCATCCGGCCGCTTCCACCTGAAAGGCTTCTTCGAGAAGCCGCGGCAACTCGCCGCGCGTGGGAATCGCGATCGCGGTTTCGACGGCGCCCATCTTCTCCGCCTGACGCCTGGCGCGGCGCAGGTCCGAGCGCCGGCCGGCTTCCAGCCGCATCTCGGGTTCGGCCCAGGAATCGTCCAGCGGAATCCACGGCGATCCGCCGGCGGGCCGCCGCAGCACGATGCCACGCCCGCGATAAGCAGTCTCCATGGCCGCAACCACTGGCGACTCGGCGGGAAGGCGCTTTAGGTCCAACGGACGCCCCGTGCGCACGATGGCGCGCGCCAGTTCGGAAACCGCACTATCGTCCGCATGCACGAAATCCATGATCTCGTACATTTCCGCGGCTAGCAGTGTCAGCCGCCCGGCGCCGCCGTGGTTGATTACAAACGGTGCGATGGCCAGGGTCTCGGTATCGCCCGCCGTCATCACGTTCAACCGTTGGGCGCCGCCCAGCCCCGCAGCCCATGCGCGTGCATAGGCGAAGTCCAATACGGGATTGCGATCCGCCGCCAGCCGCTCCCACGCCGATGCCATGCGGTCGAGCCCGGCCAGCGTGCGGATCGTTTGCACTCCTCGTCGCGGCCGGGCATTCGCGCGACTTCCGGCGATCGCCGCGTCCATTTCCGAAATCACGGGCATCACCGGCGCGCCCCCAGCAGCCGATCGTACATGCCGACCATGTTGCGGATCATGCCTTCGGCCGAGAAGCGCTCCTCGACCACCAGCCGCGCCTGTCTGCCCATGGTCCGCGCGCGCTCGGGATCTCCCAGCAGATCCAGTATCCGGTTAGCCGCGG
>DATNMW010000259.1:0-20349 GCA_035602155.1 Bryobacteraceae bacterium
TGGCGGCATGCGCAATAGTCGTGGCCGCGATTGGCGTAGCGGCTTATCTTGCGATGAGATCCTCCAGCGTGGGCTCGAATTCAGGTCCGGGTGCGAGCGAACCATCGAACGCCGGCAATACCGGTTTCCAGTTTGCGGGTAACTGGCGGGCCGTGGTATGGCCGCCCGGCCGCCCGCGGACCGATGAGGACCTGGAGGCCTACGCGGACCGGAGCTTTCGCTTCGTCGCCCAGAACAGCACCGTCGGACTAGGAAAGTGGCGATACAATTCTGGCGCGGATGTGCTGGAGCTATACGACGCCACCGATCTGTCCACCAACGCCAAGTATTCGTGCACTTGGAAAAATACCGGCGCCGCGCGCGAGGGAATGAGCGGCACGTGCACCGACCGCGCCCAGAATGGCTGGACGGTCTCGTTGTCGCGCGGGCCAAGCCGCCCATTTGAACGGTCCTACAATATTCCGCGCGTGGATCTTTCCGGTTTGACTAGCGCCGAGAAGGCCGCTTTTACGGAGTCGCTCGAGCGCCAGCAGTGCGGCTGCCGTATGAAGCTGCTGACGTGCCTGCGGACGCATCCCGCATGCCCATACAGGGAACGGCTTTCACAAGCCGCGCGGGATGAGTTTCTGCGGAATGTGCGATCGTAATCGCGTGCTCAGGGGCCGATTGTCGCCAGGATGAAATCGACCTCGTCGGCGGGGTAAGGGCTGCCTGGCGAAAAATTATAATTCTGGCCGTTTGACAGGCGGATATGGAAGGTGTTTCGACCCTTGGCGCCGGGCTTGATGACGTCGATCCTATTCCTTTTCGCCTCTGTTACCGCTGAGGGCGGGAAGCTGTGCGCGCTATCGCTAGCGATCGTGAAGCCGGCAGTGCCTCGGGAAATAATCAGCCATCCTGGCGCATTGTGCTCGCCGATCACATACAATTCCGGCAGTCCGCCCCGCGTGAGCGCGGCGCGATAATGGTCGAAAGCCTGCGCCGGTTGGTGCATATAGTAAAGCTCCATTTTGGCGATCGAGTTATAAGCCTGGTAATTGTCCGGATTCAGTGCAATGGCCTTGTTGAGCAGCGCCTGCGCCTCGGCATACTGCTTGTTCCCGAGCATAACCGACGCCTGCTTCTGCAGGTCGCCATAGCTTGGACCGGCTGGCTGCTTTGGGGCCACCACCACCGGCGGCTGGACAACGGGCGGCGGAATGGGAGCTGGGGTGGGAGGCTGTTGTTGCTGCTGCTGTTGTTGCGCCGCCGACCGTCCCGCTGGCGCGCGGGGCGATGGCGGAGGCTGCACCGCAATCGGCTGCGCGGTCTCCGGCGCGGCGGCCAAGGGTAGCGCCGCCGGATTCTGCTCCGCCTGCGGCTGCGCCTCGAGTTGCTGCTGGCGTTCCGGATCGCTTTGCGGAATGCCAGCCTGTTGAGCCGGCCACTCCGCGAGCGTCGCCGACGTCCCGGTGGTGGACCGATGTTTCAGGAACCACAGCACGCCGGCGCCCGCCGAAAGTACCAGGATTCCGGCGATGGCCGGCGCCATCCATTTAGGCAGAGGCCGGCCTGCGGACCGATCCCTGACCCTTACGGGGATAGCAGTCGGCGGCGGCCCGCTCTCCGACGTGCCACTTTCGTACTTTTTGATCTTTTCTTCCAGCGCGGATGCCTGCACGACGGGCGCGGCCGGCCCCTCGCCGGGAATCGTGATGGGTCCCGGCCGAGGCGCCGGAACGCCTCCGGTGAGGACACGCTTGAACTCTACCATCGTCTGAAACCGGTCGTCGGCGCGCACCGCCAGTGCTTTCATCAGCGCGCTTTCCGCCGAAGCCGGAATGGCGACGCCCAGTTGCGATGGGCGCTCCAGCGTGTCCTCGGCTTGCCTGTCGAGCGAGGGCACCGGGACCTTACCCGTAATAGCGCGATACAGCGTGGCGGCGGTGGCATACACGTCGGTCCAAGGTCCCTGGCTGCCGCTGGAACGATACTGCTCTTCGGGCGTGTATCCACCCTTCAGAATTGCCGAAAGGTTGCTGCTCTTCTGGGTCAGGGCGTTGCGCGCCGCGCCGAAATCGATCAGCTTCACCTTGCCCGTCTTAGGTATATAAATGTTGTCGGGACTTACATCGCGATGCACGATGTTGAGGGCGTGCACCGCGATCAAAGCGTCCATCACCGGCAGCATGACGCGTAGAGCGTCCGCGAATGGGATGGTGCCGCCGCGGCGGCGCAGGAATTCCGCAAAGTTCATGCCATCCAGGTATTCCATCACCAGGTATGCCGTACCGTTGTCGCGGAAAACCGTGTCGACCGAAACTACGTTGGGGTGATTGGATTTCTTCAGAACGCGGGCCTCGTCGAGGAAACGCTCCAGGCCCCATTCGTACTCCTGTTTGGCTGTGTCGGACAAGGGCACGACCTTGGTCCGGTCGGTGCGGCCCGCGACGCCGGCAGGCATATATTCCTTTATGGCGAGTCGGGTCTGCAGCCCAACATCCCAGGCGAGATAGGTGATGCCGAAACCGCCGTGCCCGAGGGCCCGCCCGATCAGGTATTGCTCGTGTAGCAGGGTGCGCGGGGGCAGCAGCAGCAGGTTGTTCACCGGAAGATTGAAAGGCGATCCACACTTCGGACAGATCGGGCTGCCGGAGTCGTCTTCCATGCAATTGACGCAGATGGTTTCGAGTTCCATGACCGGTTTCTTTCGCGAATGTCGTCAGGGCTACTTGGGCTTCGGCGGCGGAGGCTGCGGCCTGGGTGGCGGCGGCCTGGGCGGCGTCTGAGGCCTCGGTTGCGGCTTGGGCGGGACTTGGGGTTTAGGCCTCGGTGGCGTCTGCGGCCTCGCTGGCGGTCTTGGCGCGATCTTGGGTTGAGGCCTGGGCAAGGCCTTGGGTTGGGGCTTCGGCTTGATATTGGCCTGAGGCCTAGGTTCCTGCCTCGTCTGAACCTTGGGTTGGGGTTGTGGCGCTGGCTTTGGCGATGGCTGTGGTTTGGCTTGGGGCTGGGGCTCGGGCTGGGGCTCGGGTACGGGCTGCGGCTTAGGCGGCGGTTCGGGCGGCGGTTCGGATTTAGTTGGCGTTTGTGGTTCCTTCAGACGCTGGGCCCGAGGTTCGGACTGCGCCCGGTTGATCTTCACCGTTCCGCCCGTAACGCCGTTGGGGTTGAGGCGCATTGGCGCGGCCTCCCGAACCGGCAGACGATGCTCCACTACGCTTCGGTTTGCAATTCCTGGCGGAGCTCCCGGCGCGGTCCCCAGCGGACCGAGGCGCGCCTCCTTGGTGGCCTCGACCCCGGGTTCTGAGCTTAACACTCCCTGTGAGTCATCCGCTTGCGGAACTCGCACGTATTGCTTGCCAACCACGCGCCCGGCCGCCAAATCCTCCTGCGCCAGGGCGGTTATGTCCGCCGCTTCCCGATTCATATACTTCAGGCGGGTCACATCCGGATTATCCAGCGCAGCGCGATCCGCTATCAGGGTATTGCTCAGATTCACGCGCGCCAGATAATCGGCGCTTGCCCGGAATTGCGGGACCCACGCCTCGCCTGGACCCAGCGGAAACCACCCGACCACCGCATTCGGCCGCACGACTCCGGCGGCAAACCTGTTCCAAACCACAAGTGCAGGTGTGTAATAAGGGCGCACGGCAAACTGCCCGGACGCCCCGGGCCTCGCGGACTTGCCAGCCTCGCCGGGAACCCAACCCCAAGCTCCATTCACCTTCAACCAGCGGCCATAATGCAGTGGACCAAATCCCCACGACGCCTCGTCCACCCAATTCATTCCCCACGGCCCGGCATCCACAAAATGCCCCGACCGGTAGGGTGCCCAGTCGGCATCCATGTTGCTGGGAAACCAGACCCAACCATACTGATTGACCGTGCGCCACTCGCCATGGTCGTCTAGATCGGCGTATCCCGGTATGTCGCGCGAAACGAACTGCGCGGCGCGCGACAAATCCTCGTGCTGGTCGCGCTGCACGCACCAAGCTTCAAACTCGCCGATGGCGTGGGCAGGCTCAAGGATAGGACTGCCCGCCGCACTGGCGCGGGCCTGCATGCCGCGCGGGACCGTCATAGTGGCCCCATCGCCGCGGAATACTTCGGCGTCGCCCAGGCGCACAGCGGCTACCACGCCATCTCCTTTTTCGCCGGCGTCCACCAGATAGGCGCCTAAACGCTTGAGATGAAACGTGAACTGGGGCGTGTCGATTTCAAAATCCTCCAGCGGAGCCAGAGCGTGCAGGCGCACACTCAGCGTGCCGCTTTCCAGCCTGATCAGGGTGGCTTGATTGCTCAGTTCCTGGATGGCGAAGCTGGCGCGTCCGCTGAAGCGAATCGCCGCGTTATCGGTTTGCAATTCGCCGCGGCCGTCGGCGCCGCTCCAGAACCGGTCGCCGGTGGTGAAAGGCCGGTTCACCTCCGCGGGCGTCGCCTCCTGTAGACCGGCGGGCGTAAGGCTGACGGTGCCTCCCAAATAACCGAGGCGGGCGGCGCGGCGTGGCGGGTCGGCGGCCTGAAGCCTGGCCGGCGCAGCCAGCATGGCTCCCATGATTGAGCAAGTGATTGCGCAAGTTAGCAGCGTTTTGAAGACGTTCACCAATTCCCCCTCAAGAACATCGGTGCAGGCGGGCGGCATTCCGGAAATCGCCAGACAAAACTGAGAATGATTGTACGATACTACGGAGAATCGCGCAACAACAAAAATGCGAAATAGTAATTGGCGGCCTGCGCAAGCTAAGCATCGCTTAGGGAAAAAATTTTATATTGCGCAATATTTGAGCTAGACAAACAAGAAAATGATGGTATCCTCTCCCTAATTGAGTGCGGTCAATGGCAAACGATAATTACCGCCCGCGGCTAGCTCTTCGCGTTGGAGTTACAGGGCACCGGGACTTGGATTCGGCGCCGCAGCAGGATCCGCGGCCCCGCGTGCGCGCCATGTTGGAACGGCTCAAGCACCTGGCGCAACAGGCGGCCACGGAATCGCAGGGCTTCTACGATGACGACGCACCTGCGATCTTGCGGGCGATCTCGCCATTGGCGGAGGGCGCGGACCGGATGTTTGCGGACGAAGCACTGCGCCTCGGTTATGAGCTTGAGTGTCCGTTGCCATTTGAGTGCCATGAGTACCAGGACGATATCAAGAACGAAGTTAGTAGACATGAATTCAGCAAGTTACTGGCGAAGGCGACTGCGGTTTTTGAGCTGGACGGTTCGCGTGGGGACAAACCCGCCGCCTATGAAACGGTCGGTTATATGGTGTTGGATCAGTGCGATATCTTGATGGCAATCTGGGATGGCACGCCGGCGAAGGGCGCCGGAGGCAGCGCGGATATAGTCGGGGAAGCCCTACGACGGGGCATCCCCGTGGTGCGGTTGGACCCCAAGTCGGAAAAATTGGATACGATTCTGACACCAGGCGGAAGCGATAGCGGCGACCGGAATGGCTGTGGGGGGATCGACGAGCGGCTCAAGGATACCGTCTGGAGACTCCTGTTACCCCCATTATTTCCCGATCCGACGGGATCCCTACACGTTACTGAGCGGCTTCTCGCGCGAGTGTTAGGCGGGGTCTGGCGAGTCTTCGAGTGGGCGCTCACGTTACGCGTAAGACGCTCAAATAGGCCTGCCGACTTTCCCCCCGAATCGCATTCGACATTTGCGTTTAGGACACAGTACGCCGGTTGGGACAGGTCGGCACAGCTCCTCTCCGGGCTTTACCGGGGAGCGTTTCTGTTGAACTACGTGCTGGGGGTCCTGGCTGTGTTCCTAGCAATCGTCGGGAACGCGCGGAGCGATTGGTTCTGGCCGCCGGTCTGCGAGTCGATACTGATCGCGATCGTGATTACACTGATGCTATTGCTGCGCTGGCGCCGGTGGCATCTGCGCACTGCGGATTGCCGTTATCTCGCGGAGCAGTTTCGAGTCTTGTGCTATAGCTATCCGCTCGGCCTCGCGCGGTGCGAGCCGCACAGCACAAATAGCGCGCAGTTGGGGGATATTTGGCTGGAGTGGCACACGCGCGCCATCGTGCGCCTTACGCCGATGCCCACCGCAAAAGTAACTGAGTGGTACCTGGAGGAACACGTTAAGGCGACACCGCAAATGGGTGCTCGGGCAGATTCATTATCACACCCGCAACGCGGCCAGGTTGGAAAGAATCGAGTCCCGGCTCTACGGGTCGTGTTGGGTGTTCATCCTGGCGGCCTTCTCTGCTGCGCTCGTGACTTGCTTCTGGCACGCCGCCGATCCGGGGCATGTTCCGGAGTGGCGGCTGTTGTTCTTTACTGCGGGTTTGCCGGCGGCATCGGCGGCAGCCCACGCCATTTCCACGCAAGGCGAGTTCCGGAAGCTAGTGGAGCGGTCGGAGTGGATGGCTGGGCAGGCTGAGGTCCAGGCTTAGCGAGTTGAACAGAGGTACACTGTCCGCAGCGAAGTTGCGCGGTCAGACGGAGAAGCTGGCCCATCTGCTGTTAAGAGAGGTATCGGAATGGCAGATCCTGTATCGCAAACCGGTCCCACCCCCCGGCTAGCGCCCTTCGTTCATCACCCAGCCGTTGCCATCCGGGTCGCTGAACGTCAGATACCTTCCCCAGGGCGCAGATTGCACCGCTGAAGTCTCCAGCCCGCGCGACTGCAGCGTCCGGAAAGCGCCTTCGATATTGCCGGTCAGAAGCACGATACCGCGCACGCAACCTGGGGGCATGCTCTCGAACCATGTCACCAGTGCGATGTTCGTCTTCGTGCCGGGGATGTTTAACTCGATCCATCGCGCGTCCGGCCGGAAGTCGGCTTCGCGTGCGATGGGGAATCCCAGCACTTCGTTGTAAAATCGCTTGGATCGCTCCTGATCTTTCACTGGGATGGAAACGATGGCCAAGCCGTTGGTGACAGCTTCTTTTTCAGACAGCCGCGCGTTTGCGATGGTAGAATATCTACCATCGAGATGCGCTGGAACCGGAGAGACCAGGAAGACGACATCGAACGGGAGTTGCGTACGCACCTCGACCTGGAGGCCGAGGAGGCCGGCCGGCATGCCGCGCGCCGCGCCTTTGGCAATATGACGGTGGTAAAGGAGACGATACACGAAATGTCCAACTGGACGGTAGTGGAACAGTTCGCCCAAGATCTGCGATATGGCGCGCGCCTGCTGCGCCGCAGTCCCGCATTCAGCATCGTGGCGATACTCACGCTTGCGCTGGGGATCGGGGCGAATACGGCGATCTTCAGCGTGGTAAACGCGGTGTTGTTGCGGCCGCTTCCGTTCTCCGAACCCGACCGACTGGTGCGCATTTGGGAATCCCAGCCGGAAAAACGGTTCGACCGCAACGTAGTCGACCCGTTCAATTTCCTCACCTGGCGTGAACGCACCCGCAGCTTCGAGCAAATGGCTGCCATCGACGGTTGGACTTCGAACATCACGGGCGGCGGTGAGCCGCTGGCGGTGCATGGCATGCGCGTCTCGCCGGATTTTTTTTCGATCCTGAGAGTATCGCCGCTGATAGGCAGGGGATTCACGCAGGAAGAGGAGACTCCGGGCCGCGACCACAGCGTCATCCTCAGCTACGGCTTCTGGCAGGGCCATTACGGGGGTGATCGAAACATTCTGGGGCGGAAGATCGCCATGAATGGGGAACCGGCCACTGTCGTTGGTATTCTGCAGCCGAATTTTCACTTCCCCGGCTGGAAAGCGGACATCTACGTACCGCTGGCACTCGATCGCGCGGAGGCCCGCAAGGGCGGCCGCTGGCTTTCGACGATCGCACGCTTAAAAACCGGCGTGAGCCTTACACAAGCGCAACAGGACATGGCGGCCGTCGCCAGGCAACTCGCCGAAGAGCGGCCGGAAATGGATAAGGGCTGGAGCGCCACCGTGGTGCCTCTACTCGAAGACGTGACGGATAACATCCGCCTGCCACTGTTGGTGCTGCTGGCGGCGGTGGGCCTGGTCCTGCTGATCGCCTGCGCCAACGTGGCGAATCTGCTGCTGATGCGCGCCAACGGCAGGATGCGCGAGATCGCGTTGCGCGCGGCGCTGGGCGCCGGCCGGCGGCGCATCCTGCAGCAACTGCTATCGGAAAGCCTGCTGCTGGCGTTGGCAGGGTTGGCCGGAGGTCTGGCGATAGGCTACTGGGGCTTGCAGGGTCTGCTTGCGCTGCTTCCCGAGAGCGTGACGCTGCCCCGAATGGAATCGATTCATCTGGATTCCGGCGTATTCCTGTTTGCGCTGGGCATTTCACTGGCAACGGCCATTTTATTTGGGCTGGCGCCTGCTATCCAAGTTTCGCGACCGCCGCTTCAAAGCGCCTTGCAACAGGGTTCGCAGCGCACCGGCGTGGGAGGCAGCCGCATATTCCGGCGCGCGTTCGTGGTCGCCGAGATCGCGCTGGCGCTGCTGCTGCTAGTCGGCGCCGGGTTGCTCATGCGCAGTTTCGCGCGGCTGACTTCCGTGAACCTGGGTTTTCGAACCGAATATCTGCTGACCATGGAAATGTTCACTTCGCCGGCCAAGTACGGGGACAACCTGAAGCGGTCGCAATACCTGGAGCGGGTGCTCGATGAAGTGCGCAGCGTGCCGGGCGTTCGGGCGGCGGGCACCACGCATTTCCTGCCGCTCACCGGAATGGTTTCGGGTTCCTGCTTTGCTCCCGCCCCCGGTCCCGAGCCGGACACATCCTCGCCCGGCGCGGATTTCCTGGTGATCAGTCCAGGATACTTCCAGACCGTCGGGACGCCCATGCTCAGCGGGCGCGATTTCGCCGCAGGAGATCACTTTGGCGCCCCCAGCGTCCTGGTGGTCAACCACGCATTCGCCGAGCGGTTCTTCGCGGGCCAGAATCCTGTCGGCAAGAAGCTGAACGTTTGCTGGACCGTTCCCAATCCGGTCGAAATCGTGGGGGTTGTGGCGGATGCCCGGCAAACGGAGCTGAAGGAGCCGCCGCATCCGACCATCTTTCTGGCAAATGCCCAAGGCCCGATGTACTTCGCGCACCTGGTGGTACGAGCGGGGAACGATCCGCGCCAACTGGCCCGCGCGGTTCAAGCGGCCATTCACCGCGTCGATCCCGACCAGGCGATTTCGAACGTGCAAACCATGGACGAAATCTTCTCCGATTCGGTTGCACGCCCGAGGTTCCAACTGGTGCTGCTGCTGGTATTCGCGGCCATCGCGGTGCTGCTCGCGACCATCGGAGTGTATGGCGTGGTCTCTTATTCCGTGGGCCAGCGCACGCAGGAGATCGGCATTCGCGTGGCTCTGGGCGCGCGGTCGGGCGATGTGTCGCGCCTGGTGCTGCGCGAGGGCTTGCTGCTGGGAGGATTGGGAGTGGCGGCGGGGCTGGTGGCCGCGCTGGCTTCCACGCGTCTATTACAAAGCCTGTTGTTTGGAGTGACCCCCACCGATCCGCTGACGCTCGGCGTGGTGGCATGTCTGCTGCTCGCGGTAGCCATCGCGGCGACTTTGTGGCCGGCGCGCCGGGCCACCAAGGTGGATCCGATGGTGGCTCTGCGATACGAGTAGTTTGCTAAGTTGGGATGCATGTTTCCCAACCTTCGTGCATTCGCACTCTTCGCCTTGGCGCTACCGGTCGCCGGACAGTTGCCGCCGCAGGCGGTGGCCCAAATCGACGCCGCCGCGGAGAATGCGCTGGCCGATAGCGGCGCTCCCAGCGTCTCCATCGCAGTGGTCAAAGATGGCCGTATCGCGTTCGTGAAAGCGTACGGAAACGCGCGCCTGAAACCCATCACTGCCGCCCTGCCGGAGATGCGCTATAGCATCGGGTCGGTCAGCAAGCAGTTCACGGCCGGCGCCATCCTGATGCTCGTCGAAGAGGGCAAGCTTTCGCTTGACGATAAGGTGGGGCGCTACCTGCCGAACCTTACGCGGGCCGATGAAGTCACCATCCGGCAGCTTCTGTCGCACACTTCGGGATACCAGGATTATTATCCGCTCGACTATGTGGCGCCATTTATGCAGAAGCCGGTGACCGCGGACGAGATCCTGAAGACGTGGGCCGGCAAGCCGCTGGATTTCGATCCGGGCACGCGCTGGCAGTATAGCAATACGAACTATGTGGCCGCCGGCCGCATCCTGGAGCGCGTGACAGGCATGTCTCTTGCAGCGTTTCTGCACGCACGGGTTTTCGGTCCGTTGGGAATGACCGGCGTGATCGACCTGGATGAGAAGTCTCTGACTGCGTCCGACGCAGCGGGTTACACGCGCTTCGGGTTGGGGCCGGCCCGCCCGGTGGCGCCGGAGGGCCGCGGCTGGCTCTTCGCGGCGGGGGAACTGGCTATGACCGCCCGCGACCTGGCGCAGTGGGACGTCTCATTGATCGAGCATAAGCTGCTGAAGCCCGCCTCGCTGGATGCCATGATGAACCCAGTCCGCTTGAAGAACGGAGCACCGATGGGTTATGCGTTGGGAGTAGGTGTGTCCGATGCCGACGGACATCCGAGGCTGCAGCACGGCGGTGCGGTATCGGGGTTTGTCAGCCTGAACACCGTTTGGCCGGATGCGCGTGCGGCGGTGGTGGTGTTTGCGAACATGGATGGATCGAGCGCGCCGGGATCGATCACGAACCGGATTGCGCCTTTGCTGTTAGCGGAGGCGGAGGATCCGCAGGCCGCTCCACAGCTCGATCAGGCCCGCAGGGTCTTCAGCGGTCTGCAAGAAGGCCAGATCGACCGCTCGCTGCTGAATTCGGATGCGGATGCCTACTTCACGCCACAAGTGTTGCAAGATGCGGCCGCAAGCCTAAAGCCGCTGGGAGCGCCGGAGAGCTTCCGGCAGACTTCGGTTGAGTTGCGCGGCGGCATGACTTATCGTCATTTTCAGATCGCGTTCGCGGGCAAGCCGCTGCACTTGAGCACCTTCACCACGGTGGACGGCAAGCTGGCGCAGTACTTGATCCAGTAACGCTTCTGCAAATGCGCTACCGGGCGCAACAGATTTGCGTGGAAACCAGAGTCGCGGGCTGGAAAGCGCGGTTGGCGGCGAAGTAGTTTTTCTGCGCCAGGTTGCGGTAGACTTCCCCGGCCACACTGGCCGCCAGAGGCCCGATAGCGGGCCGTCCGCCGGTGAGCAAAACCACCACCACCAGCTTGTTGGCGCCCGCATCGTTGAAAGATCCGAACCAGCCCAGGTGCGTATGGCTATCGGTGCACGTGCCGGTCTTGCCGGCGATGGGCTCATCCTGCTGTGCCCGGCGCGCGGTGCCGTATTCGACCGCGGCCCGCATGCCCGGTTTCAGCTCCGGGATCACGTCCCCAATGTCCAACTGGCGCTTCACGCGCGGCACGAACTCGCTGGCTTCTTGCGCCGTACGCGGGTATTGCAGGTAATAGAGGGTGCCGCCATTGGCCAGCGCGGACATCAACGCAGTCAGTTGCAGCGGCGTCTGGGAGATCTCTTCGCCAAAACTGGTCAGCATGCCCACGCCGCCGTTGCTGGGCGGCTCGGCGGGAAAGCGCCCAGCGCTTTCGCCGGCGATGTTCAGACCGGCTTTCTCGCCGTATCCGAACAGGTGCGCATAATAACTGACCTTGTCGAAGCCGAGCTTCGTTCCCAGTGTCGCGAAGTAAAAGTTGTTCGAATGCGCCAGCGCCTGCGTCAGGTTGTAGCCGCCATGGTGGAACAGCTTACCGTCGCCGCTCACCACTTTCTCACGCAGGGCCGCCAGCGCAACCGAAACCTTGATTGTGGAGCAGGGCTGAAACCCGCCGCCAAGCGCCAGCTTTTGGTTGACGATGGTCAGGATCCGGCCAGTGCTGGGGTCCGCCACCACCACCGATCCGTTGTAGGAGCCAAGCGCCTCGACGGCGGAACGGCGCACTTCCAAATCTTCGCCGTCGGCATTGTCGCCCATGGTGGAATCGGCATAAGTCGGTTCAGTCCAGGGTCCGCCGCGCACCACGACCGGCGGAGGGGCCGGTACGCGATAAGCCGCGGGGTGTACCAAAGCGCCGCTGGCATGGCTGGCCGCATGCTGAACCACAGCGGCATGCGCCGTTGCGGCGGCGTGATGCAAGGGCCGATGGCGGCGGTGCGGCGGCGCCGGCGCAGGTGTCGTTGCGGCAAACACAATGTTGGAAGCCAGGAAGAAAAAGATTGCGAACAGCGGAAGCCGGGGAAGGCTGAATGGAAATTTATTCATACAATCCAGACACGAGCGCCAGGTGGTGAAACCTGTAGTAGTTCGCCAGAGCTTAAGGTTTGGAACGCCGGCCGGAGCAACCGGATACTCTATTGTGCGCACGTCGGGCCGTTTTCGTCAAGTTTTCCATAGATTAAATGGAATTAAATTTTCGGAATCTGAGGAGCATCAGGCGAAGACTCGCGGCTGGCCGGACAGAGGCGACACGGGGATGGCGTCGATCAGGCGGCGCGTGTAGGGGTGTGCAGGGCGCTGGAAAATCCTCGCAGCGGACGCGAACTCCACGATTTCACCTTCGTGCAAAATGGCCATGCGTTGGCACAGCGATGCGATGGACAGCAGGTCGTGCGAGATATACAAAATGGCCATGGAAAGCTCGCGGTTGAGGCGGGCGAACAGGCGCAAGATCTCAGATTGGGTGAGCGCGTCCAGGGCGCTGGTGGCCTCGTCGGCAATCAGCAGCGCCGGGCGATGGAGGATGGCCATGGCGATGAGTACGCGCTGAGCTTGGCCGACGCTCAGTTCGCCCGGATAGCGGCGCAGAAAGGGCCGGTCGACATTGAGGCTGACGGATTCCAGGGCGTCGCGTATTGCGGCTTCGCGACGGGCGCGCGGCGCGTGGTCGTGAGCTTCCCAGGCTTCCGTCAATTGCGAACCGATGCGCAGCGCGGGGTTCAACGAAGACACGGGATTCTGGAGCACCAGCGAGATCTCACGGCCGCGGATAGCGCGCATGTCGCGCTCGGTGAAGCGCAGGAGGTCGCGGCCGCGGAACCGAATCTGGCCGCGTACAGCGCCCCCCTTGAGGTGGAGCAGCCGCATGATAGCCAGGGCAATGGTGCTTTTGCCCGACCCGCTCTGGCCGGCGAGGCCCACGATTTCGCCTGCTTCGATTTCGAATGCCACGCCGCGCAGCACGTTTTCCCGCGCGGGATAATCCGCGGATATCCCGACCGATAGCAGAGGCGCGGCGTCGATGAGCGAGTCGATCAGCGGATGTACCCCTTCCACAATGGCTCGCCGCCGGCCATCGCAGCAAGTTGCCTTTTGTTAGGACTAACGGCCATAGCCTGCGCCACAAGAGCCATGAAGTTATCGAAGGTTAACACGCGGAATACTTACTATTGCGATTAACCCTGTCCGGTCCATTCCTAAGGGTAATATCCTGGGCCATAACCTCAACATTATCTTGGTACAAAAAGTACTCTCATAGCCGATAATTGATTTGAATGGGGAACCTATAGAGCGTATGTTACCGGTATGGCGATGACGGCGAAGATACATACATTGGCGAGCGGATCTGGCGGCCGCTTCAATTTGCATCGCGCCGTACCACGCTACAGCCAGGAGGAAGAGGGGCCGGACCAGCGGTACCCGCAGGACCGTATCAAAGCGGCGCAGGCCCAGAATGAGAGCGCCGTCGTAGGCGGGGCAGTGATTAGAAGCGAGCGAATGCAGACGGTGTTCCGCCTGGTGGAGAAGATCGCGCGCACCAATGCCACGGTCCTGATTGGCGGTGAGAGCGGATCGGGCAAAGAGGTAGTGGCGCGCGCCATACACAACTTGTCCCTGAGATGCGAGCGTCCTTGGGTGGATGTCAACTGCGGCGCGCTGCCGGACCACTTGATTGAAAGCGAGCTGTTCGGTTACGAGAAAGGCGCGTTCAGTGGGGCGAACGGACAAAAGGCGGGCATGTTCGAACTTGCCAGCGGCGGGACTTTGTTCCTGGACGAAATCGGGGAACTGGACGCCAAGATGCAGGTCAAACTGCTGCGGGTCCTGGACGGCGTGCCGTACTACAGGTTGGGGGGCACGCGAAAAGTTGCGGTGGACGCGCGCATTGTGGCCGCCACCAATAAGCATCTCGAGCAGGCAGTCGAGGCGGGGACGTTCCGTGGGGACCTGTTTCACAGGCTGAACCAGGTGAGCATCCACGTGCCGCCCCTGCGCGAGAGGGTGGAAGACGTCGCGCCGCTGGCTTATCGCTTCTTGCACGAAGTGGATCCACGGCTGGAGTTGGGAGAAGACGCTCTGAACGCGCTGGAAGACTACGGATGGCCCGGCAATGTGCGGGAGTTGCGCAATGCAATCACGCGCGCAGCGGTTTTGACCGAGAGCTGGGAGATTTGCGCGGCGGATCTGAACCTGAAACCGTCCGGGCAGTCGCCCGCGGCGAAGCCGGAGCTGAAGCGCCAATTGGGCGGACTAGAAGAGCAGGTGATTCGCGAAGCGCTCGAAAAATCGGCGGGAAGGCAGGACGTGGCGGCGGCGCTGTTGGGGATCTCGCGCCGCACGTTGCTGCGGCGGCTGAAGGTATATAAGACGCGTGTCAACGGAGGCGCGGGCGCTTCGCCGGCATTAGCGATATGAATATGAATGTGAAGGCGAAGCTCTACGTTACCGTAGTTAGCCTCGCCGGTCTGGGCATCATCCTAACCGCCTTGTACGGGTGGCATTCCGAAAACCCGTATCGCTTCTGCTTCTATCTTTTCTTGTCGGCCCTGGCGGCCGGGCTGAAGGTCAACTTGCCGGGCATCAAGGGGACCATGTCGGTATGCTTTCTGTTTGTCTTTGTCGGCATCGTGGACCTGAATGCGCCGGAGACCCTGATCCTCGGCTGCACAGGCACGGTGGTGCAATGCCTTTGGAGGTCAAAGCAGCGGCCTAAGCTGTTTCAGGTGCTGTTCAGCATAGCGAACACGGGAATCGCCGTGGCACTGGCGTATGCCTTCTACCATTGGCCGATTCTGCAGCGGCTGGACCATATCGGCCCCTTGTTGCTGATCGCGACTGGCTTGGCCTACTATCTTCTGAACACCGTGCCGATCGCCGCGGCCATATCTCTTTCCGACGGAAAACCATTCGGCGAAACCTGGCATAACTGCTATTTCTGGTCGTTTCCGTTCTACCTGGTAGGCGCTTCCGTGGCATGGGCGATCAGTCTCCTCACCAAGGAGATACCATGGCAAGGCTCGCTGTTCGTGCTGCCGGTCATCTATCTGATTTACCGCTCGTACCAGCTGTATCTCGCGCGGCTGGAAAACGAAAGGCGGCACGTCGAGTCCATTGCAGGGCTGCACATGCGCACCATCGAGGCGTTGGCCCTCGCCATTGAAGCTAAAGACCATACCACTCACGAGCATCTGCGGAGGGTGCGCGTTTATGCGGTCGAAGTGGGCAAGCAACTCGGATTGTCCGGGCACGAACTGGAGGCGCTGAAAGCGGCGGCGCTGCTGCACGACATCGGAAAGCTGGCAGTTCCGGAGCACATCATATCCAAACCGGGACGTCTGACCCAGGAAGAATTCGAGAAGATGAAGATCCACCCAGTGGTGGGCGCGGAGATTCTGGAGCGGGTATCGTTTCCCTATCCGGTGGCTCCGATCGTGCGGGCGCATCACGAGAAGTGGGATGGAAGCGGCTATCCCTATGGCCTGCGCGGAGAAGAGATACCAATTGGGGCGCGCATTCTATCGGCAGTCGACTGCCTGGACGCGCTGGCTTCCCACCGCCAATACCGGCGCGCCCTAGGCCTGGAAGAGGCCATGGAAGAGGTCGCGGCGCTGGCCGGTAAAAGCTTCGACCCAAAGGTAGTGCTGGTATTGAAGGAGCAATATGTCGGGTTGGAGCGGCTGGCGCAGGCGATCCCGGAAACCAACGCCAGATTGTCGACGGACGTGAAGATCGAAAAAGGATTGGAGCCGGACGCGGGGTATCAGGGCGCGGCTCCGCAGGCCGCCGCGAGCAATGAATACGACTTTCTGTGCTCGATCGCCGCGGCCCGGCAGGAAGTGCAGTTGCTGTTTGAATTGGTGCAGGATCTGGGAAACTCCCTCAGCCTGGACGAAACGCTTTCCGTAGTGGCCGCGCGCCTTAAGAAAATCGTACCCTACGACGCCATCGCTATCTACGTGCGGCTGGACCGAAAACTGATCCCGCAGTATGTCAACGGGGAAGACTTCCGGCTGTTTTCCTCGCTGGAGATACCGGTGGGAGGGGGTTTGTCCGGGTGGGTGGCCGAGAACCGCAAGCCCATCTTAAACGGCAATCCGTCCGTCGAGCCCGGATATCTTGCGGATCCGGCTAAGTTCAGCACGTTGAACTCGGCGCTGGCGGTTCCGCTGGAGGGCTTAAGCGGAGTGATGGGGGTAATGACGCTTTACCGGGCGGAGCGTGACGCGTTCTCCCGCGACCATCTGCGAATTCTGCTGGCAATCAGCGGCAAAGTGTCACTGGCGATCGAGAACGCATTGATATTCCGCCAGGTGGAAGACTCGGCGACCACCGATTATCTATCCGGATTGCCGAACGCGCGGTCGCTGTTTCTGAGGCTGGACAGCGAAGTAGCACGCTGCAGACGCAGCAAGGAACCGCTGTGCGTGGTAGTGTGCGACCTGGATGGCTTCAAACAGATTAACGACCGGTTCGGCCATTTGGAAGGCAACAAAGTTCTGCGCCTGGTGTCGGAAGCGATGCGCAGCCGCTGCCGCGAATATGACTATGTAGCACGCATGGGGGGTGACGAGTTCGTGCTGCTGCTTCCGGGCCGCGACCGCGGGGCGATACAGGCCCGCATCGAAGAGATCCGGCAGATCGCCATTGGAACGGGCATGCCGGTTTCAAGCGGCGTTTCGATAAGCATAGGCGAGGCTTACTATCCGGAGGACGGTTCCGACGCGGAGGAACTCCTGGCGGAAGCGGACAAGCGCATGTATAAAGCCAAACAGCTTCGCAAGAAATACAGAATGGCGGTCTATCCGCAGACAACAGTCGAAATTGCGGCTACCGCATAAGTAAAAGACCTGTCGCCAGGAGCGCGGACACGGCGCGTTGGGGTCGCGCGTCACCTAAAAGGGGAGACATATATGAGACTACGGTCGATGCTATTGGCGCTAGCCGCGGTGTTGGTTCCCGCGTACGGCCAATTCGGCGGTGAGCTAAGATTTTGCCTTCAAGGCGAGCCCAAAACGTTTAATCCTTTGTTAGTGGAGGACGATCCGTCGGAAGTTATCCGATACCTCACGGGCGGCGTGCTGATCCGGGTAAACCGGTCTACGCAAGAAGTGGAGCCCGAACTAGCGGCTTCGTGGAAGATAGACAAGAGCGGGAAGCGCATTGCGTTTCAGATCCGGTCCGGCCTCAGTTTCTCGGATGGCACGCCATTTACGGCCGAAGACGTAGCCGAGACAATGCGCATGGCGATGGATCCGAAGTTGCACGCGCCGGTAGGGGACGCGTTCCGTGCGGGGCCCGGCGCGGCGGAGATCGCGGTTGCGGGCCCAGACCGGGTTGCCATCGCGTTTCCGGCCGTGGTATCCGGTATGGAGCGGCTCTTCGATCAGGTGGCGATCCTGTCGTCGAAGTCCCCGAAGAGAGAGACGGCGGTGATGGGACCGTTTTATGTGGCGGACTACAAACCGGGAGCCGAAGTACTGCTGAAGAGGAATCCGTATTATTGGAAGCGGGACTCGCAAGGGCGCGGGCTGCCCTATCTCGATTCGATCCGGCTTTCGATTCAGCAGAATCGCAGCATGGAAATGGTGCGATTCGAGCGAGGAGAGGTGCACTTGATCAACAGCGTCGCACCGGACAACTTCGAGAGACTGGCCGGCGAGACGCCGTCGGCGGTGAGTGACATTGGCCCCGGACTCGAATCGGAACTGCTGTGGTTTAATCAGGCGCCGGGAGCGCCGCTGCCCGAATTCAAGAAAACATGGTTCCGCTCCGCGGCATTCCGGCGCGCGATCTTGTCCGCGATCAACCGCGACGATCTGTGCCGGGTGGTGTATCACGGACACGCCAGCCCCGCGGTGGGACCGATTTCCCCGGCCAACCGGCACTGGTACAACACCCGCCTGAAGCCGATGCCGTTCGACCGCGCGGCCGCTCTGCGAAGCCTGGCGCAGGACGGTTTTGAGATGAATGGCGGCGTGTTGCGCGACAGACGGGCTAACCCGGTGGAGTTCTCCGTGGTTACCAATGCGGGCAATCTTGCCCGGGAAAAGATGGCCGCCATGATCCAGCAGGACCTGGGATCGATCGGCATTAGACTAAACATTGTGACGCTGGACTTCGCTTCCTTGATCGAACGACTGACGAAGACCTTGGCGTACGAGGCTTGTCTGCTGGGAACCGCCAATGTGGACCTGGATCCGAATCTGGAGATGAATATCTGGCTGAGTTCCGCGAGCAACCATCAATGGAACCCGAACCAGAAGACGCCCGCGACGGCCTGGGAGGCGGAAATCGACCGGCTGATGCGGGCACAAGCTTCGGAAAGCGATCCGGCGCAGCGGAAGCGGTACTTCGACCGTGTACAAGAAATTGTGTGGGAGCAGGCGCCCTTCTTGTATCTTTTGAATAAGAACACTCTGATCGCCGTATCGCCATCGCTCCATAACGTCAAGGCGGCGCTGATCCGGCCGTATGCCTACTGGAACGCGGAAAGCCTCTCCCTTTCGACACAGGTGGCAAGCAAGCGCTGACGAGGCTGGAAATTCCGCACGCTTACGACACACATCGGTGCGCGCAGACGGCGCGGATCTCGACCTACGCCTGGTTTCGCCAAAATTCGGATTTCCCGCCGGTCAACGACGAAATCTTTTTGAATCGCAAGAGCGTAATCCGCGCTGGCTTTTGTGTAAGGCGAGCGGGCTTTCGATTCGATCGCCCGTCCCTTAGCGCCTTTTGCAAGATCGATGCAGTTTAGCAAAGCCACTCCCGATCCCTGCACAAATTGGAGGATGAATTCTTGATGCCGTAGTCGATGAATGGGACGCTGTCTTCCGCCGCGTATGCGAGACCAAACCATGAAAAACCCGCCTTCCTGTATCGAATTGCTCGATTTTGCGGGCAGCGCTTTCCTGGCGTCGTCCCACGCAGCCGAAATCTCGCGGCCGGTCCGAGAATCGCGCCGAGAAAGCGTTCCCGGCAGCCGTGGAGAATCCCGCTCGTTCGGCTTGTAGACATATTCGACGACGGTCTCATGGAGAGCCTTCAGATCGACCGTAAGGGTTTTGGCCTCAGGGAACTTAAACTCCGGAAGGCTAGTTGCCTTCGGCGGATGGGGCCAGTTTCAGGCAAAGGCTGGGGGAGCGTGTGACACAGCTCTACCAAATGTAGGTCGCACCCTGACTTCGATGCCGGCCTCATTACATACACTCAAGCGCTACGCGTTTTGACGGTGCGCAGAGATGCGGTCGACACGGCCGCGGCCGGCAGCATCGCCAGCCGGGCGAGGTAGAAGCGATAAAGCAGAAAGATCAGACCCATCACCGGCAGGATCAACAGCGGCGCCTTCCATCCAACTTCGCGGCCCGAGGCGGCCATGAGGCCGGCAATCACTCCTCCGAGCAGATAATATGGCAAGGAGAACAAGTAACATTGTGCCCAGATGGCGCGCAAGCGCTCACGCCTGACCAGGGAAAGCACGCCCGAAACCAACAGCGAGTTGGATAGGAAGTAAACGCACGTGGCCACAGCCAGGACGATAGGGACCGACTCCGAGTGGAATTGCGCACGAAATAATTGGGAACACTCGTATGCCATCAGCAGACTGACTGCCACAGCCGATACACTGAACAGGATCTGCACGGCCGTTGGCCGCTGCTTCGCCCGCCATACGCACTGCACCAGCACGCCGGCGCAAGCCATGAGCATGGTTTCCGGGATGGTAAACTCCGAAATACCCAACAGCACGAGCACGAAGCCGATGGACATCGTCCCCGTGAGTCCGGGTAAGCGCAGCTTCAAAGCGCCGGCAAGCAACGACAACAGGAAGTAGGTGCACAATCGCAACAAATCGTGAGGCCAGGGCGGATCCAGGAAGGCATACACCATTGCAGCTATCCCGGCAACGCTCACCAGCGAAATATAGACTCTTGCATTGTCAGGCATAGGCATCCGCGACATTTCCGCGAGGTGAAGATGGAGATGGAGATGGCCGGCCTCTATTGGTCGCCGTCGTTCGCGGCCATCGGCTGGATCAGGGATTCGGGTAATGTGGCCGTCCCCCAAACGATATTCAAAGGATTCACCCAAGCGGCTCCGGTTCCGGCCCACAGAATCGACAGACCGTTCATAGTCTGCCCGGTAAGTACAGCGGTGCCCCAGACGATATTGGTTCCCCACACGATGTTGGTGCCCCAGACGATATTGGTTCCCCAGACGATATTGGTTCCCCAGACAATGTTCTCCGCGAACATGAGGG
>DATNMW010000260.1:0-10047 GCA_035602155.1 Bryobacteraceae bacterium
TTCAACTGCTGCGCATAAAACCTCGCAATCGCCTCGGCGTGCTCGCCGGCGATGTATCCGTAACCCATGCGCTTGCGCACCACGGCGCCGTTCTTGCCCTCCACCAGCGCGTCGTCCTGAGTGCGGCACGCCCGGCTCTTGGTGAACTCCGCGTGCAACTTGTCCAGCATTTGCGCCACGCGACGATGGATGTACTCCGAGCCGTTGTCGACGTGAAACCCCAACACCACAAACGGAAACTGCGCCAGCACCGCCTCCAGCAGGGCAGCAGGTAGACCTCGCTGATCTTGCTCACGCAACCCACCACCTGCCACTGCGTCACCGCATCTACCGCGTGGATGTGATACACCCCCTTGGCCCCGTCCCAGTCCCCCTGATGGACCGTGTCCACGCGCAGAAATCCTGGGCGGCCGTGCGGATCGGGCCGGCGCGCCGCTCCCCGATGGCGATCCCCGACGACCGCGTCTGTTCGAACACCGCGGCTTGATTGCGCTAGCGCGCGCTGGCGCGCAAGTTGTACAGATGCGCCACACTGATCTCCGCCAGCCGCTCGTACCGCTTGTTCCCGAACTGCACGCACTCGCGCTTGCAGAATCCGGCGCGTGGCCGGCCCGCTCAACCGCTCGTGCGCCCGGTCCACTTCCGCCAGCAGCGCGATGTCCCCGGCAGTGTACCTCACCTGGAAACCGTGCCGTTGGTACGCCGCCCTCCGCACCCCTCCGCTGTCCAGAAATGCGCGGATCAATCGCGTCGTCTGTGAGACGCTCATCCCCGTCACTTTTTCCACATCGGCGCGCACCACGCCGCGCTCCCCCTTGCCCAACGCGCCGTAGTTCTGCGCCCCCAGCACGCGCTCCACCCAGGCGTACCTCTCGCTTCGTTGGCACCCCGCAAACTCGATCCTGGCGCAGGCTTTCGGCATTCATCATCTGCACTTGCATCCGGCCGCGCCACGCCTACCCCATGCTTTCCTTTTTCATGCTCATCTTGCATTGGACAATTCTGGGCTCGCCCCTTCGCCCGCTCAGTCTCGCGCTTTTAGGCTAAACTGAACTTATTCTGAGCCGATTAGTCTTACCGTGCGTCATCCTGCTGGCTACCCTTGCCGCGGCCGCCCAAGTCGCCACACCCGAAAGGGGCCAACTGGATTCCAGCCCAACGCTTTTCGCCGTCATGGCGGCGATCAACGCGTCGGGTTACAACGCCGACGCCGCCTCGCCCAACAACAATCCGCTCCGCGAAACCATCCGCAAAGAATTGGCGGCGAAGCAGATCCCCAGCCTGCCTGCGCTCAAGGATTTCTACCTGGAACACAGGCAAAGCGATCCCACAGCCGACCTCAGCCAATACATTTCCTTCGCCCTCTCGGTGAAAGGTCCTCCCACCTTCGCGCCGAAAGGCCGCGAGGCGGAAATCCCGCCGGATGCCGCCGCTCTCGATGGCTTCGGCCCCTTGCTCGCGAAGTTTTATCGGGAGGCTGGCATCGAAGACCTCTGGAACCGTTCGCAACCCGCATTCGACCAGGCCATCGAACGCTATCACGAACTTGTGGCGGACGCCGTGCTCCAGGTGAACGGCTTCCTGCGCAACGAAACTTCCGGAACGTCGTCCAGTTGGTTCCAGATCTACGTCGACTTGCTGGGCGCCCCCAATCAAATCCAGACTCGCAGCTATGGCCGGAATTATTACGTGGTGATTACGCCCTCCGCCGAGCCGCGCATCCGCGACGTGCGGCACGCCTACCTGCACTACCTGCTTGACCCCCTGGCCGCCCGCCACGAGGAAATCGTCATGCGCAAACGCGGACTGGCCGACCATGCGCAACGCGCCCCGGCGCTCGACCAATCGTTCAAATCGGATTATCTCCTGCTGGTCACCGAGTCGCTGATCAAGGCCGTCGAAGCTCGGCTCGACAGGCAGCCGGCAGCCGTGAACCAGGCCATGCGCGAGGGTTACATCTTGACCGCGTTTTTCGCCGAACAATTGCAGCCTTACCTGAAGCAGGAACAGGCCATGCGGTTCTACTATCCGGAAATGATCGCGGCCATCGACCTTAAGCGCGAAGATGCGCGCCTCTCGCAGATCGATTTTGTCTCCGAGGCGCCCGTACGGCCGGTCAAAGTCGTGGAGCTTCCCCGGCCTCCCGAACCGAAAGGCGTTTACAAAACCCTGGCGCAGGCCGAACAGCTATACTCGGAGCGCAGCCTGGAAGCCGCCCGGCAGCTCTTTCTAAAGGCGTTGGAGGAGACCGGGGAGCACCCGCTGCATGCCCAAGCCTATTACGGTCTGGCCCGCATCGCGGCCCTCGAAAAGAATCCGGAGATGGCCGAGCGTCTGTTCCGGAAGGTCCTCGAATCCGGCCCGGAACCGCGGATAAGGGCCTGGACGCTGGTGTATCTGGCGCGGCTGTCCGACGCGGCTGGCGATCGCGAACAGGCCACCCGGCATTACCGGGAAGCACTGGCAGTCGAAGGAGCATCCCCCGCCGCTCATGACGCCGCGGAACAGGGCGTCCAGCGAAGCTTTGAGAAGAAATCGAATTAGAGGAGTCATTATGAAGAAAATCGTCTTATACCGCGTCTTGGCTTTGTCCATCGCCGTGGCCGCCGCCGTACCGGGTCTGCTGGCGCAACCCAAGCCGAAATCCTCCGAAGAGTATGAAGCGCTGAAAACGATGTTTGGCGCGCAAACGCCTGACGCGCGCATCGCCGCCGCCGAGAATGTGCTGACTAAGTTCGCCGACACGGAGTTTAAATCCGTGGCCCTTTACTTCGAGGCCGTCGCTTACGACCAAAAGCACGACTACGAGCACACCGTGGTGTTCGGCGAGCGGACCCTCGAGGCCGATCCCAAATACTACCAGGCCATGCTGTTGCTCGCTGGGGTGATCGCCCAGCGCACCAAGGAATTCGACCTGGATCGCGAGGAAAAGCTGGCGCAGGTGGAAAAGTACTCTAAGAACGCGATCGAGTTGGTCAAGGACGCCCCCAAGCCGAACCCGGGCATCACCGACGACCAGTGGGCCGCCGCCAAGAAGGACATGGCCTCCCAGGCCCACACAGCGCTCGGGATGGGCGCCATGGCGCGCAAGAAGTACGATGTCGCCGAAAGCGAGTTCAAAATCGCCCTTGACAGCGCCGACAAGCCCGATCCGGCCACCATGGTGCGGCTGGGCAAGGTCTACTGCGACGACGGCAAGTATGACGAGGCCATCGCGCAGTTCGATAAAGTGATGGCGATGCCGGATGTCAATGTGACGGTTAAACAGGTTGCCCAGGCTGAACGCGTGCGGACCATCCAGAAGAAGAACCCGCCCAAACCGGCCGACGCGGCGAATCCGGCGCCGCCCGCTCCCCCAACCCCGAAGCCCTAGTTTTCCGTTATGCGAGCGGATCTGGACTCCCTGGAGGTCGCCGCCGGCCACCGGTTTGCCGACCGGGAGATCCTTCGCCGCGCGCTGACCCATAGCTCGCACGTTCACGAACAGGCGCTCGCGGGCGGCGACGCCGCCGCGCGCGACAACGAACAGCTCGAATTCCTGGGCGACTCCGTGTTGGGCTTCCTGATCAGCGAGGATCTGGTCCAGCGCCATCCGGAAGCCGCCGAAGGGCGCTTATCCAAGTTGAAGGCGCATCTGGTCAGCGCCGCCTGGCTCCACGAAGCCGCCCAGCAGCTGCGCCTCGGAGAATATCTGGAACTCGGCCGCGGCGAGGAAATGAGCGGCGGGCGCGCCAAGAAAACGCTCCTGGTGGATGCGCTGGAAGCGCTCATCGCGGCTATCTACCTGGATGGCGGCATGCAGCCCGCCCGCGAGTTCATCAAGCGTTTTGTAGTGGCGTCCGAAGCCGGGCTGGAGGGCGAACAGTCCCCGCGGAACCTCACCGACTACAAGAGCGCGCTGCAGGAGTTCGCGCAGGCGCGCCGCCTGCCGCCGCCTCGCTATGTGATCGTGCGCGAGCGCGGACCCGAGCACTCCAAGACCTTCACCGTCGAGGCGCGCGTGGGCCGCGAGTGGGTGGGGCAGGCCGAAGGCAATACCAAGAAGAGCGCCGCCCAAAAGGCCGCGCGCGACGTCTACGAGCGTCTTCAGTCTTCTGTGGGGCAGGTTGGCAACCTGCAGGCCGATTGTTAATCGGCCTCCCTACCCGGGTTTTTTCGTGTGATCGTCCGCCGCGCTGGTCCTCGCGCTATATGCGATGCTGCACGCGATCCTCCAATGCCGTACCGGAGATCGTCGCCGCGCTCCCTTCACTGCTGACGGGCTCAAAAACCGGCCATCACCGCAGTTAAGGCAAACTCTATCAAGGAGGGTTGCATTCCATCCCAGCTCATTGACCGCGCCAGACCATCGCACCCGTCACGCCGCCGATGTAGCGCTGGAAGTGCGCGCTTCGAACGTATAGCCGAATCCCCGCACCGAATGGATCAGCCCCGGATTGGTCGGGTCGGTCTCGATCTTCTGCCGCAACCGCAGCACATAAACGTCTACGGCGCGGTCGGTGATGGCGCGATCCTGGCCCCACACCGCGTTCAGCAATTGCTCGCGGCTGAAGACTACCCCCGGACGGCTCATCAGAAATTCGAGCAGGCGGAACTCCGTGGCGGTGAGGTTGAGGGGCGTCCCGTTGAGGCGCGCCTGGCAACTGCTGCGGTCCACTTGCACGCCGCCGGCCTCCAGCACCCGCGCCGGAGAGGACTGGTTACGGAACTGCAGTTTGATGCGCGCGATCAGCTCGCGCACGAAGAACGGCTTCACCACGTAGTCGTTGGCGCCCAATTCCAGGCCCACGATGCGGTCCGTCTCCGACGCCCGCGCGGTCAGGAAGATGATCGGCGTGCTCAGCAGGTCCGGGTCTTTGCGCACCGCCTTGCAAATCTCCAGGCCATCGTAGTCCGGCAACATGATATCCAGCAGGATCAGATCGGGCCGCATTTGGCGGCAGAGATCCAGCGCGCCTTTACCGGTTTGGGAGCCGGTCAATATGAATCCTTCCTTCTCGATGTTGTACTTCAACAGGGCAAACAGATCGGTGTCGTCTTCGATCAGGAGGATCTTCTTCATGGACAGTCCTCCCTAAAGCGTAAACAACCAATGGTTACCGCTACGTTACGGAACCATGAACTACGGATTAAGTCTTGTGGGGCGGGCCTCCAGGCCTGCGCGGGTCCTCCAGGACCCGCTTCCGTCTTTCCTACAAAAGTCCCTCGAACCTGTACCCAAATCCGCGCACAGTCGTCAAAAAGCGCGGATTATCCGGCTCCGCCTCGATGTGCTCCCGCAGCCGCCGGATATGCACATCCACCGTCCGCGGCGTGACGAAACGCTGCTGGCCCCAAACTTCCTCCAGAAGCTGGTCGCGGCTGTATGCGCGGCCCGTGTGCGTCAGAAAAAACTCCAGCAACTTGTATTCGGTGGATGTCAGATTCAATTCGCGGCCGTCCAGAAAAACGCGGTGAGCGCTGCGGTCCAGCTTGAACGGCCCGGCCTGAACCGTGCTGTTTTCCTCCTCATCGCGATCGGAGCGCCGCAGGTGGGCCTTTACCCGCGCTACCAGTTCGCGTGGGCTGAACGGTTTGGTCATGTAGTCGTCGCCGCCGATCTCCAGCCCCAGCACCCGATCGACTTCGTCGGAGCGGGCCGTGAGAAAGAGCACTGGCGTACGCGCCAGCATCGGCGATTGCCGGATCTGTCGGCAAAGTTCGAAGCCATCGTCTCCCGGCAGCATCACGTCCAGCACGATCAGATCCGGTTTCCAAGCCTCCAGATCCTTCAGCGCGCCCTTGTTGCCGGAGAGCACGTAAGCCTGGTAGCCGCCGCGGGTCAGATTGTAGTCCAGCAACGCGGCCAATTCCGCTTCGTCTTCCACAATTGCGATTTTCTTAGCCATCGGTGGGGTACTTTCCGATTATAAGCGGTTATTTTTGTGGGGCAGGTTGGTAACCTGCCCTAAAGCACGCAAAGCCCACCCACTACCCGAAAAACAAGCCAACAAACTCGCGATCGCACGTTTCAGCCGATATGGGACGAGAGGTCCTTAGCCGGTCATGCACCTTTCGTTCGTCCGTTTCACCGTTCTCCTAGGCGTCTACGCCACAACGTTGGCCGCAGCCCCGCCGGACGCGGAAGGCGATGGCTCCGTGCCGTCCGCCCCGGAAACGGCGCCTGCACCGGCTGCCGCATGGGTCTACAAAGGGTTCTCCGCCAGCGGTTACGTCGACACGTACTACAACTTCAACTTCAACGATCCGTCCAGCCGGGTCTCCCAAGACATGGCCCTGAACACTACGTCCAACCAGCTTAGCCTGAACAGCGCCACGGGATCTTTCCAGCTCGATCCGGCGCCGTTCGGGTTCCGCATCGATGTGGGCTACGGGCGCACGTACGACGCCATTTATAACAGCGAGCCGAAGCACACTGACTGGGCGCAGTATTTTCTGAATGCCTTTGTGAGTTGCCAGGTCAAGAAGTGGAAAGGCATCCAGTTCGATTTTGGAAAGTTCGTCACCAGCGCCGGCGCCGAGGTTGCCGAGACGCATTTGAATTGGAATTACTCCCGTTCGCTGCTGTTTGCGTTCGAACCGCTTTACCACACCGGGCTGCGCGCGACGATGCCGATCGACGCCAATTGGACGGTGGGAACTCAAGTGGTTACAGGGTGGAACCTGGTGCGCGACAACAACACCGGCAAGACCATCGGCCTTACCAGCTCCAATACCCTGGCCAAGGGCAAAGTGACCATTGCGAACAATTATTACGCGGGTCCGGAGAACGACGGCAACAACGCCGGCTGGAGGAATTTCTACGACCTGGTGGTTACGGCCGGCGAAACCAGGGGGCTTTCGACTTATCTGAATGTGGACATCGGTAGCAATCGCAACATCGGTGGAACTACGTCGCGCTTTCGTGGCATCGCCGCGGCGGGGCGCTACCGCCTCCGCCACGCTTTCGCCATCAGCCCGCGCCTGGAATACTACTGCGACTGCGACGGCTTTTGGACCGGCGTTCCGCAGCACCTGAAAGAGTTCACTCTCACGGGTGAACGCAAGCTGAACGGCAGTTTCATCGCCCGGCTGGAGTGGCGACGCGACTGGTCGGATAAACCGTTCTTCCAAAGCGGCCCGACGCCGCAGGCCCTGGACCACCAGACCCTGCTGACCCTGGGTCTGATCGCCCTCGTCCGGCCAGGGATGTTCAAATCGTCACCCGAGTAGCGGGTCTCTCAATCCCCTTCCTGCTAATCTGGAGAGATGGATCTCAGCTACCCGATCGGCCGGTTCACTTACGCCGGCGAGAGCACCGAAGATCAACGCCGCGCTTTTATCGGCCGCATCGAAAACACGCCGGCCCGCATGCGCGCGGCCGTGGACGGCCTAACCCCGGAGCAACTCGACACGCCCTATCGCCCCGGCGGCTGGACCGTCCGGCAGGTGGTCCACCACGTTCCCGATAGCCATATCAACAGTTACTGCCGCTTCCGCCTGGCGCTTACCGAAGACACCCCCGGCATCAAAGGCTACGATGAGGCGGCCTGGGCGGAGCTTTTCGATTCGCGCACGGCGCCGGTCGAGGTTTCGATCGCCTTGCTCGAATCGTTGCATCGCCGCTGGGTACTGCTGCTGCGCTCCATGTCGCCGGCCGATTTCGCGCGCACCTTCCTGCATTCCGAGTTGGGTCCTGTAACACTGGACCGCAACCTGGCGCTGTACGCCTGGCATGGCGATCACCACGTGGCGCATATCACCGCGTTGCGCGCGCGCCAAGGATGGTAAATGCGGGATAAGGTCGCCGGCGCACTCGCGGCACTCGAGGCGGTAGTGCTCCAGCCCATCACCCGCCCTCCATCGCCCACCACCCGCTATCCTAAAACTTGCCCGACGGTTACTATCTCTATTGCGACGTAAGCCTGCCGGTCCCGCTCGACCAACCGTTCTCACAGCACTGCCCGAGACGCTCCGTCACCGCGGGAAGTTGCGCTGCCACGACGATCCGCCCGAGGTGCCCACGCGCGAAGCCATGCGCCTGATCGATGCCGAACCGGTGCTGGATGCCGGGTCGCATGCACTGGGTAAATGGATCTCGGGCTACTACTGCGCACCGCTCGGCGAGGTGTTGCGCGATCACCGACGCCGGCCGCGACGCGGCAGACTGGGTGCCGCTGCTGCGCTGCATGGCGGAGGACGTTGCCCGCACGTGATGTATTCGGAACTGAGCCCCGCCGCGCAGGATCGCAACCTGGCGCTGTACGCCTGGCATGGCGATCACCTCGTGGCGCCTGGCGGGATCGACGCTGTTACAATCGTGTTGACATGGAATTCGCGTTCGGCATTCAGATTGAGGAATTGCCCGAAGGGGTTTGGCTAGCCGCTTCCGACGAACTGTCCGGCTTGGTGGCGCAGGGCGAACGGCTGCCGAGGCGCTCGACATCGCGCGAGATGTGGCGCGCAAGCTAATAGAGGCACGCCGCGAACGCGAAGGCGAAATCGCGGTCTCTATGGCATCTGCTCATCGCGACTACACCATCGTGGTGGCCGCATAGGTGGGCCGCCTCGCGGGCTTGCGCGAGAATTTCCTCCACCCGAACTGCACGCTGCAATAATTCGCGCGGCAACGCCGGCTGCGCCTTCATCGCTGCTTTGTGGGAGTTTGGACGTCCGCCTCCGTGGTATGCGCGGTACGCTTAGCGATGCTGCGCAAAGGACAACTTCCGGATGCGCCGCGATCCGCTCCGAATGGCGAATTCGCAGCAACTTTCCGACCCAAGCCATAGCGCGAGCAGGCCCAAGTCGCAACTACCGCGTTGAGTTGTCGTACCAACGCAGAACTCGGAGAGCGCGCAGTGTATTCCAGCGGCTTGCCCTGCCGACAGCGGTCTCCATCTCCAATGGAATATGTTCGGGATGAAGGAGGTTGAGCGGCCAGCGCCCGTTCTGGTGTCGGCGCTCAATCACGGTTTCGATGGCGTCACTGACGCGATTGTCGGGTTTGATTCCCGCATTCCGCAGATAATCGAGTCCGCGCAGGACGTCGTAGTGCCAAAACGCCGGGAACGAGAAGCGGAGCCAGCGTTTGTCGATGACCTCGCCGGTGCGCAGCGAGCGGAACATGCGGCGCTCGAGCAGATAGTCTTCGGCCCTCGTGCGGGCCTTAGCGACGGCCGCCGATTTGCGCCCCGCCCGTTCGTATTCGAGCAGTCCTTCGAGCACGCAGATAGTGGTATGGAACGAAGAGCGACGGCTTTGGGGGCGTTTCGGCGACAAGAACGGCCATGCTTCGCAGTTCCAGCCGCCATCTTCGAGTTGCTCGCCCAGGAGTTGCTTGGCCAGTGCGTCGTTCGGTTCTTTGAAATACGCGCCGATGCCGAGAATTCTGCCGTTGATGCAGGGCTCCGTTTCGCCGTGAAGGAAAGGCCGGTTGTTGAGCGGCTTAAACACGAGCCGCTGGTCGACGCGGTCGATCATTTTGCGAGCCTGCTTGCTGGCGGGGACGAGACCGAGATCCTTTAAGACGACGAGAGTGTAGAGGGTAATTAGCAAGCCTCGGTCTTCCTTCGGCCCGCCCCAGTTGCCGGCAGGAGATTGGAAGGCGAGAAGTTGGGCTCCCCAGCCCTCGGTTGCGACGCGAGACCGCTCGGCTGCGATCGCGCCGGGGGCTTCACCGGTAAGGTCCCTCATGACCTGCCAGCGGATGGCCGGGTCGGAATCGAGGAGCCATTTGAGTTGCGCGGGCCGGGGTGCGTAATCGTGTAGGCGCATTCGTATGTTATAGCAAGTGGTGTCCGCTTTTTCGAATCCCCGCGCACGCGGAATGGACGTGACACGGCCACTTGACGTGACGGGATATTGACGGATTCCTCGTGAGATAATCCGTAGTAGTCTGCCGCTCCTGCATCGACGATCGATCCCTGTAGCCGCGCCGGAAGATTCGACTCCTTGATGGCCAAGACCGGCTTCAAGTCCGTGGACGAGTACGTTGCCGCGCAGCCGGCGGCTGTGCGGGGCATACTCGGGCGCGTGCGCGGCGCCATCCGCAAGGCCGTACCGGGAGCC
>DATNMW010000261.1:0-14482 GCA_035602155.1 Bryobacteraceae bacterium
TTGCTGCCCGACCGTGGCCGTGCACGTCCTTTGGGATTTTCCGGACGGCAAGTTCAGCGTGCCGGAAGTCATGCTCATGGCCGAGCGCTACGGCGTCAAGATCGGCGCCATCAATCCGAATGTCTTCCAGGAGCAGATTTATAAACACGGCTCGCTGGGCAATCCCGATCCGGCTATCCGACGCACGGCGCTGCAACACATTCTCGACTGCATCGAAATAGCCAGCGCTACAGGCAGCCGCGACATATCGCTATGGTTCGCGGATGGCTCCAGCTATCCCGGCACGGCCAATATCCGGCATCGCCGCCGCTGGTTCGAGGAAGGCTTGGTGGAAGCGCATCGCAATCTGGAACCGAACCAGCGCCTGCTGATCGAATACAAACCCTTCGAACCGGCCTTCTATCACACCGATATCGCCGACTGGGGGATGTCGCTGCTAATGGCGCGCAACGCCGGCCCGCAGGCCAAGGTGCTGGTGGATACCGGGCACCATTACCAGGCCCAGAACATCGAGCAGATCGTGGCCTGGCTGCTTTCGGAAAACATGCTGGGCGGTTTCCATTTCAACGACCGCCGCTACGCCGACGACGATCTCACGCTGGGGTCAATCGATCCTTACCAGGTCTTCCGCATCTTCCACGAGATCGCGCTGTTCGAATGGGAGACCGGCCGGCGCGCCGAGATCGCCTATATGGTGGATCAGAGCCACAACCTGAAAGACAAGATCGAGGAGATGATTCAGACCGCCGTTACCGCGCAGGAACTGTACGCGAAGGCCGCCCTGGTGGACCACGCAGCCTTGGCGAGCCATCAGAACAAGTCCGCACTGGTGTACGCCGAAGAGTGCCTGAAGGAAGCCTTTGCCACGGACGTGCGCCCGGCTATACGCGAATGGCGCAAGGCCAACGGCGTTCCCACCGAGCCGCTGAAGGCCTTCCGCGAAAGCGGCTACCAGGAACGCGCCGCGCGGGAACGCGGCGCTAAGAACGCTGCCGCCGTAACGAGCTATGCATAACGGAACCACAGATGGACACGGATGGACACGGATAAAACCGTTCCTATCTGTGTGCATCTGTGTGCATCTGTGGTTGCTTTTTCCTGTTTTGGAGGCGGCTAACCCGGAGTTGCTCACCCGTGTTTGGAGCGCTCACTGGGTCTCCGTTCCCAACACATCGCCCTATGACTACGGCGTCTATCACTTTCGGCGCACGTTCGATCTGGCCGCCGCGCCATCGTCCTTCCTCATCCATGTCACTGCCGATAATCGCTACAAGCTGTATGTCAATGGCGAGTTAGTCAGCCTGGGCCCGGCGCGTGGCGATCTGCATCACTGGCGCTATGAGTCGGTGGATATTGCCCCTCGTCTGAAGTCCGGCAAGAACCTATTGGCGGCTGTAGTTTGGAACTTCGGAGATCTGGCGCCCGAGGCCCAAATCACTGATCGGACCGGCCTGTTGGTGCAGGGCGACGGCTCGGCCGAACGCATTGTCGATACCGCCAACCGGTGGAAATGCCTGCACGACGCGGCCTATTCGCCGGCGCCGCGCGACCCCGGGATGTCGCGGTTCTATTACGTGGCCGGCCCCGGCGACAGAGTGGATTCGAGGCTGTATCCATGGGGCTGGGAGCAGCCCGGCTTCGACGACTCCGGCTGGCCGGCTGCCGCGGTGGACAGCCCCGGCGCGCCGCGCGATTTGCAGGATGGCCCGAATCGGTGGATGCTCGTGCCGCGTTCCATCCCGCCGATGGAATTGAAGCCGCTACCCATCACGGTGCTGCGATCGGGCAGCCCGTCCCATGAGATCCCGCCGCACACCAAGGCCGCCTTGTTGTTCGACCAAACGTTCCTTACAACAGGTTATCCGCAACTGACCGTCAGCGGCGGCAAAGACGCCCAAATCGAAATGGGCTATGCCGAGTCGCTGTGGCTCCCCGGCTTCCGCGAGAAGGGCAACCGTAACGAAATCGAAGGCAAGCAATTCATCGGCGAGCGCGACATCTTCATCGCCGATGGCGGCCGGCGGCGGCGCCTCGAGCCGCTCTGGTGGCGTACCTGGCGCTATCTGCGTCTCTCCATCGAAACGCAGGACCAGCCGCTCACTATCGACGATCTCCACGCAACCTACACTGGCTATCCGTTCGAACGCAAGGCCCGCTTCGAAGGCGGCTCCGCCGAATTGCAGAAAATCCTCGACACCGGCTGGCGTACCGCTCGCCTCTGCGCTCACGAAACCTACATGGATTGCCCCTACTACGAGCAATTGCAGTATGCCGGCGACACGCGCGTGCAGGCGCTGGTCTCGCTATACATGACCGGCGACGGCCGGCTGATGCGCAATGCCATCGAGCTGCTGGATTCCTCGCGCAGCGCCGAAGGCGCGACCTACAGCCGCGCGCCCTCCCGCCTGCAGCAATACATCCCGCCGTTTTCCCTCTGGTGGATCGGCATGCTGCACGATTACTGGATGTACCAGGACGACCCCGCGTTCGTCGCGCGCATGTTGCCGGGCGTGCGCGCGGTGCTTTGGTTCTTTGCCGAACGCCAGCAGGCCAACGGCTCGCTGGGCCGCATTCCCTGGTGGAACTTCGTGGATTGGACGAAAGAGTGGCAGGACGGCGTTCCACCCACGCTCGCCACCGGCAATTCCGCGCCGCTCGATCTGCAATTGCTGCTGGCCTATCAGTGGGCCGCGGAGATGGAAGCCGCTTTGGGTAAGCCGGTGCTGGCGGACGAGGATCGCCAGGCCGCCACCCGTTTGCGGGAATCCGCGCGCCGGCTTTATTGGGACGCCGACCGCCATCTGTTCGCCGACACGCCCGCTGCACAAACCTCCAAGCGCGCGTTCTCGCAACAGTCGAACGCGCTGGCGGTGCTGGCCGGAGTCGCCGGGGGATCCGAGTCCCGCGATCTAATCGAGCGCGTAGCTGGCGACCAGAGCCTGGTGCAGTGCTCCATCTACTTCCGCCACTACTTGCACTCCGCCATGAATAAAGCGGGCGCGGGCGACCGTTACCTCGATATGCTGGGCCCGTGGCGCGCCATGCTCGAGCGCGGCCTGACTACCTGGGCGGAGACAGCCGATCCCACCCGCTCAGACTGCCACGCCTGGGGCGCCAGCCCCAACTACGAACTCTTCCGCACCGTGCTGGGCATCGATTCGGCGGCGCCCGGCTTTGCGCGCGTTTCGATCCGGCCGTTTCTGGGCAAGTTGACACATGTATCGGGCGCGATCCCGCATCCCAAGGGCGAAATCGCAGTGACTCTGACACTCGAGAACGGTAAACTCGAAGCCGGCGTAACCCTACCCGCCGGCGTTGACGGCCAATTCGAATGGCACGGCCAGACACGGGAGCTGCATCCCGGCGAGAATCGCTTGATGCTATAAAACGCGTCCCCGAAGTCGCTAGGAGCGCCTCCGAAACCTGAGCCCAGAGCCCCACACCGGCGCACAAGCGCCCAGCTATGATAGGCACTTGGGGCCGCCACCGATCGAGCACTCCCAACCATCCGATCCCCCCCGCCGCGTGCCGACCCGGTTGGCCCGCATCTGGGACGCGCGCCGCAGAATGCCCCACTGGGTGCCGCAATTCCTGGGCTACGCGCTCTCCGCCGGCTGCCTGTTCTGGGTGTTCCATAGATACAGAATCGCCGATTTGCTCCAACAGGTCCGCCAGCTCGAATGGCAATGGGTGGCGCTTGGAGTGGCTCTGGACCTATCTGTGTACGTCTGCCAGGCATGGCGCTGGGTCCTGCTCTACCGCCCTGTGGACCGCCTGCCGTTCTTGCGCACTGTGCAGGCTATTTTCGTCGGGCTGTTCGCCAATGAGGTGTTGCCGTTGCGTGTCGGCGAGTTGATCCGCTGCTACCTGGTGGCCCATTGGAACGATCAATTGATCTCGGTGGTCTTCGCCTCGGTCGCCATCGAACGCCTCATCGACGGCTTCTGGATGGTTGTGTCGTTCATCGCCGTGGCGCAGCGGCTCAATAACCTCGACCGCTTGTTGACGTATACAGTTCGCGGGCTGGAAGCGTTGGTCGTCGCCGGAATCGCGCTGCTGGCTTACGTGATGATCCACAAGAGCCATGCCCGCACCATGGTGCGGGAAAGCCGCTGGGCCGCGGTGTTTCGCCACGTGGTGGAGGGCCTGCATACCATGGGCAATTGGCACACGCTTGCGCGGGTGATGCCGGTAAGCTTCCTTTACCTTGTTTTGCAGGTATTTTCCTACTGGGCTCTGATGAGGGCCTTCCAGTTGGACCTGTCCCCCTGGGACGCCGTCGCGGTGCTGGCGATCGTGCGGCTGGTCACCGTTGTCCCAAACGCGCCTGCCAATATCGGCCTCCTCAACGCAGGATGCGTGATCGCTTTGAAGGTTTTCGGCGTGGAACGGAAGGATGCGGAAGAGTTTTCTATTTTGCTATTCCTGGCCCTGACGCTGCCGTTGCTCGTCACCGGAGCCATCGCCACCGCGCTTACCGGCTTGAACCTTGGCGAAATCCACCACAACGCGCGCCAGCGCATGTACGCCACCGAGACCAAGCCGCCCGAAGACCTTGTGTAGCATTGTGCAGAGCTATAATCCGCTAAGGAGATCTCTTCCACCATGTCCCAAGACGTGTCTCAAAACGTGACTCGCAGGCAGATCATCGAAAAAACCGGCGCCGCGTTAGCCGCCGGCTTCACCATCGTTCGCCCGGAATCCGTCCGGGGTTCGCAGGCGAATTCCAAAATCGCCGTCGGCCTCATCGGCGTCGGCGGACGCGGCCAATACGATGCCACCATCTTCAATGCCGATCCCCGTGCGCGCGTGACCGCCTTGTGCGATCTGTTCGACGACCGCATCGAAATCGGAACGCAGAAAATTAAGATCGAAAAGCCCACCGTCTACAAGGATTACGAGAAACTGCTGGCGGCCAACGATTTGGACGCCGTCATCATCGCCACCCCGCCCTTCGAGCACCCGCGCATGCTGGCCGCCGCCATCGAAGCGCGCAAGCACGTCTACTGCGAAAAGCCCATGGGAGTCGACCTCGAAGGCGTCAAAAAGATCATCGCCGCCAGCCGCAAAGCCGATCCTAAAAAGAACGTCTCCGTCGGATTCCAGCAGCGCTACGGTCCGGTTTACTTGGAAGCTTACAAGCGCATCCGTGCGGGCCAGATCGGCGAGCTAGTGAATGCCCGCGCCTTCTGGATCAGCGGCGATCCCTTCAAGCGGGTGCCCTACCCGGATCCCCAGATCGAGCATCTGCGCAACTGGTTCTGCTATCGCGATTACTCGGGCGACTTCATCGTGGAACAGGATTGCCACAATTTCGACGTGCTCCACTGGTTCCTCGACGCGCGTCCCATTCGCGCCGTCGGCATGGCCGGCACCAAGGTACGCACGTCCATGGAAATCTTGGACCATCTCACGCTGTCGTTCGAGTTCCCCAACGGCATCCATGTGAATTTCGAAGCCAACCAGATCAGCCCGCCCGGATTCGGGCGCGTCGGCGAGGAGTTCACCGGCACAAAGGGCGTCATCGAAACGTCGCGCGCCCGCATGGTTCACCACAAAGGCCCCAAGGACGTGGAGACGATAACGTCCCCGCGCGACATCACCAACGATGCCATTGAGGCCTTTCTGACGCGCATCCAGAACGGCGAAGTGGAAAACGTTGCGGAGCGCTCCGCCATCTCCACGCTGTTCGCGATCCTGGGCCGCACGGCGCTTTATCAGAAGCGCGAGGCGGTCTGGAAAGACGAGTTCGGAGATGTGTAGCACGCTCCGTCTGGGTGTCTGTCTGCTGCTGCCGGCGGCCGCGCTGCTGGCGCAGGAAGCCCCGTTGCGTGTGATCGCGTTCGGCGCGCATCCGGACGACTGCGATATCCGCGCCGCTGGAACGGCAGCCAAGTTCCGCGCGCTGGGGGCCGCGGTGAAATTCGTTTCCGTGACCAATGGCGACGCCGGCCATCAGAGCATGGGAGGCGGCGCGCTGGCTAAGCGCCGCCGCGCGGAGGCCGAGGAGTCCGGGCGGCGTCTGGGCATCAGCTACGAAGTGCTCGACAATCATGACGGCGAGTTGTTGCCGACCATCCCCGTGCGCGAGCAGATCATCCGCCGCATACGCCTATGGAACGCGGACATCGTGCTGGCGCCGCGTCCCAACGACTATCACCCGGACCACCGTTATACCGGCGTGCTCGTGCAGGACGCTGCGTATATGGTGGTGGTTCCCAACATTTGTCCCGATACGCCGCCGCTGCGCAAGAATCCGGTGTTCCTCTACTATGAAGACCATTTTCAGAAGCCGTCGCCGTTCCGTCCGGATGTGGCCATCGGCATTGACGACGTGTTCGATCTGAAAGTCGCGGCGCTGGATGCGCACGTCTCGCAGGTTTACGAATGGTTGCCGTGGGTGGATGGCACAATCGATACGGTGCCCAAAGATCCCGCCGAACGTAAGCGTTGGCTGGCGCAGAGCCGTGCCAACGATATCACGCCGGCCGTGCGCCGGGCGCTGGAGAAGTGGTACGGTCCGGAGCGCGCCGCCAAGATTGGTCACGCGGAGGCGTTCGAGGTTTGCGAGTACGGGCGCCAGCCCAGCGATGAGGACTTGCGGCGCCTCTTCCCCATGCTAGGAAGGTAGCGCGCGCCCTGTACCTTATAATCAAGGGAAATGGAGACATACACACCCACCGAACGCACCCAAGTGAAGCGCTTGCCTAAGCGCGGCATCTATGACCACGCACAAGTCCACGCCATCCTCGACGAAGGATTTCTTTGCCACGTGGGGTTTGTGGCGGATGGCCAGCCCTACGTAATTCCGACCGGGTATGTACGCTCCGGCGACCAACTCTACATCCATGGTTCCGCCGCCAGCCGTATGTTGCGCGCGCTGGGCCAGGGCGCGCAGCTTTGCGTCACCGTAACGCTGGTGGATGGCTTGGTGCTGGCGCGGTCGGCGTTCCATCATTCGATGAACTATCGCTCGGTCGTGGTCCTCGGCCAGGCCCGCGTGGTCACCGACGCGGATGAGAAGATGGCGGCCCTCGGCCACTTCACCAATCACATCGTACCCGGGCGCTGGGATGAAGTCCGCCAACCTACCGAGCAGGAACTGAAGAGCACTACGGTGTTGGCTCTGGCACTCGACGAAGTCTCCGCGAAAGTGCGCACCGGTCCTCCCATCGACGACGAAGAAGATTACGCGCTGCCGGTGTGGGCAGGCGTGGTGCCGCTTCGCATACAGGCCGGCGATCCTGCGCCGGACTCGCGCCTGCCTGAAGGCGTTCCGGCCATCGATCGCAGCCGCTTCGCTGCGCGCCATACTTAAGAAATGAGACTCATAATCGCCGCCCTTCTGCTGGTATGTTCCGGCATTCTCCGAGCGGACGACCATCCACCAACGAATCCGCCAACATTGGCGATCGGCGCGGCTGCGCCCGATTTCAACCTGCCGGCTGTGGATGGCCAGACCTACCGCTTGCAGGATTTTGCATCGAGCAAGGTTTTGGTGGTGGTCTTCACCTGCGTACACTGCCCCACGGCGCAACTCTACGAAGGCCGCATCAAGAAGCTGGCCGACGATTACCGGGATCGCGGCGTTGCGTTGGTGGCGATTCAGCCTAACAACCCGAATGCCGTGCGCCTGGATGAACTGGGCTACACGGACCTTGCCGATTCGCTCCCGGAGATGAAGATCCGTGCCGAATACCGGCACTTCAATTTCCCGTTTTTGTATGACGGCGAAACGCAATCGGTCGCGCGGGCGTATGGCCCGACAGCCACGCCGCATGTTTTCGTCTTCGATCAGGAGCGCAAGCTGCGCTACCAGGGCCGCGTGGATTCAAGCCAGCGTGAAGCGCTTGCCAAACGGCAGGATGCGCGTCTGGCCATCGATGCGGTGCTGGCCGGCGAGGCTGTAAAGATGGAGAAGACCCCTACCGTGGGCTGCTCCATCAAGTGGGCGTATAAGCAGGCGGCCGGCGAGGCGGAGATGGCCCGCATAGCCAAGGAGGCCGTGGCGCTCAATCCCGCCGGATTAGACGAATTGAAAGCGCTACGCAAGAACGGTACGGGCAAGGTTCTGCTGGTGGATTTCTGGGCGACCTGGTGCGGCCCCTGTACAGCGGAACTCCCGGAGTTTCAGAAGATGTACCGCATGTATCGCAAACGGGCGTTCGACCTGGTGACGGTGAGCGTGAACTTCCCGGATGAGAGCAAGGGCGTTCTGCGATTCCTCAACGAACAGCATGCCTCCAGCCGGAACCTGATCTTCGCCACGGACGAAACTTACGACGAAATGGCGGCTTTCGATCCCGCGTGGAATGCCGGCGTGCCGTACACGGTTCTGCTCGGGATCGACGGCCAGGTGATTTTCCAGCAGCAGGGCGAGATCGACCCGCTGGAGGTCCGCCGCCTGATCCTGGCGAATCTGCCGGACGACGATTACATCGGCCAGCAGGCCTATTGGAATTGGAGATAAGACAGGTAATAATGAATCATTCCCCGGCACGTTTCGGCCAACTCTCAATTGAAGGTTTTCGGCGCTTGCGCGACGTTCGCCTTTCCCTGCGCCCATTGTCGGTAATGATAGGCGCGAATGGGACCGGAAAGACATCTGTGCTCGATGTATTGTCCCTACTGGCTTCTTCCGCGCAGGCAAGACTCGGTTCGTCAATCTCGGAACTCGGGGGATTGGCGAATGTCCTCACCTACGACAAGGCTGAGGAACTCGGACTTGGAATCACAATGGAAGTTCTGGGACACCATCCGCTCGAGTACTCGTTGTGGCTTCGCCCGCAGGGAATCGCCCACGCGATCCGCGAAGAGATGCTCAGCCAGGATAGGGGGCGGCCAGCGCCGTTTCTTCATATTAGCTCCCACGGACAGGACGTCAGGTACTTCAATACCGAAAAGGGAAAGCTCCTGCCCCCGACATGGGAACACAACCCGCTGGAGACTGCGCTGGCACAGGTCCCGAAGATGTTTCAGGAACCTGAGGACTTCCGGCGACGGCTCGCTTCCTCAACGTTTTATCACGTCTTGAATGTCGATCCGCGTTCACCGGTCAGGCTGCCCCAGTCGATGGCGCCCGCGGAGCTGCCGGGAAGAAACGGTGAAGACCTGGTTTCGTGTCTTTTCTACCTTCGAGAGACCGATCGAAACAGATTCGAAGCAATCGAAGACTCCCTTCGGGCGGCGTTTCCGCGATTCGAGCGGCTGGATTTTCCCCCAGTAGCGGCAGGTACGCTGGGATTGGCCTGGCGTGAGCGCGGGTTTTCGAAACCTCTCTACACGCACCAATTGTCGGAGGGAACGCTGCGGTTCCTGTGGTTGACTACGTTACTGCAGAGTCCGGGACTGAGGGCCTTGACACTCCTGGACGAACCGGAAGTGAGCCTGCATCCGGAATTGCTGAGCCTATTGGCAGACCAGTTGAGAGAGGCATCGCAGCGCACCCAACTCATTGTCGCGACCCACTCGGATACCCTAATCCGGTTCTTAGAGCCTGCGGAAGTGGTGGTCCTTGACGCGACCGAAGAGGGAATGACCACCCTGACGAGGGCGGACGAACTGGATCTGGGGGAATGGCTGAAGGAGTATTCTCTGGATGAGCTTTGGCGTAACGGGCGCATTGGAGCCCGTGCATGAAGATCACAGTTTTAGTCGAAGGAAAGACCGAGCAAGCTTTCAAGCCTCATTTGCTGGAGTTCCTGAAACGCAGGCTAGATCGGCGAATGCCCAACATCGATTTCTTCCCTTGCCAGGGAAGAATCTACAAAGGAGAAAAGCTTCGACGGGTGGTCGAAAGCCTTCTGCGAAATGGGAAGGCTCCATCGGATGCCGTGATTGCGCTGACCGATGTTTACACCGGAACGGACGACTTTGTCGACGCCGCCGACGCGAAACGGAAGATGCAAACATGGGTTGGGAATAAACGGCAAGTTCCACCCCCACTCCGCGCAGCATGATTTCGAAGCCTGGCTCCTTCCATTTTGGAGTGACATTCAGGCCCTTGCGGGGCACAACCGGAGCGCACCGTCCGGTCCGCCGGAAGCCGTAAACCACAACCGCCCGCCGTCATTCCACATCCGCGAAATCTTCAGAGCTGGAACCTGCCGGGACGACTACTCCAAGCCACGCGATGCTAGTCGAATCCTGCGCGGCAAAGACCTTGCCGAATCGGCCAAGAAATGTCCGGAGTTGAAGGCGTTCCTGAACACCATCCTAACGTTGAGTGGCGCGGAGCCGCTGTGATTTTCCGCCGCCCCGCCCCACAAGTCGCTACTCCTCCACGCGCGTGAAGCTCGTCAGCTCCGCCGCCCGCACGCCGTAAATTTTCATCAATTGCCGGCAGATCTCGCGGCCCAATTGCTCCGGCTGGTCCTCGTCGTCGTGCTCGATTACCACTTTGAAAAACAGATTGGTTCTGTGCATAAGGTGTCTACCTTTATACTAAGGGAATGGCTTGCGCAATCTGCCGTATCCGGAAACCCCGCCGCTTCTGCCCCGGGGTGCATGGCGATATCTGCAGCATATGCTGCGGCAACGAGCGCGAAGTTACCGTGGACTGCCCGCTCGATTGCCCGTTTCTGCAGGAGGCACGCAAGCACGAGCGCACCGAACCGCTCAACCCGAGCGAGTTTCCCAACCAGGATATCCGGGTTACGGAAGAGTTCCTGGAGGAGCACGAACCCTTGTTGGTGGGCGCTATGGGCAGCCTGATGCACGCGGCGTTCGACACTCCCGGCGCGGTGGATCGCGATGTGCGCGACGCACTCGACGCGCTCATTCGCACGCAACGCACTTTGCAAAGCGGCGTGTATTACGAAACGCGGCCGGTGAACGCCCTGGCGAACCGGATATTTGGCGCCACCCAAACCGGCTTGGAAGAATTTCGCGAGAGCGAGTGCGATAACCTCGGCACTTCGCGCACCCGCGACGCCGACGTGCTCGGCGTACTGGTCTTTCTGCAGCGTCTGGAATTGGATCGCAACAACGGGCGTCCGCGTAGCCGGGCTTTTCTGGATTCTCTGCGCGGCTTCCTGGACGGCGCGGACGGCGCCGTTCCACAAACCCCGCCTGCTTCGCCGCTGATCGTGCCGTGAAGATGGGGTTTACCTAGACCCTTCGTAACCGGATCTTAACACCTCCGTCATCAACCCACAATGTCTTGTCGGTACCCTGATTGCGAAACCGATTTGTAATTGTTTTGCGCGGTTTTTGGAGGGTTATGCTTTGCTGTACAGAAGCGCTCAAGGCCGCCGGCTGCCGCGGGTACGGGGTCTACGACCGTCATGCCGTCGATGCCAGCCACGACGCCGTGGCAGAAATCACTGGGACCGTAAAAGGAAGCAAGACCGTCCGCCCACCACGAATCAACGGTTTGCGGCATTGGCGCCCAGTTCCTAGACCCACCGTAACCGGAACTTAACAATACCGTAATCAGCCGCTAATCGCCTACCGATACTCTGAGTGAAGCCGAGTGCGCAGGACATTCGCTTGCCTGCGACCTGTTCCGGATCGCCGGGGACGTTCGGCTGTAATTCCCAAATCTCATAAGGAGCTTCAATGAAGAGAAGAGTACTTGTGACGGTTGGCGGAGTCCTGCTCCTTTTCGGCGCCCTAGAGGCGCCCGCGCGCGCCCAGGAACCCGCTGCCAACAACCCTGAAATTGAGCGTTTGAAAGCGCAACTGGCCGCTCAGCAGGCGCAAATCGATCAGCTTCGCCGTGCGCTCGACGACGAAAAAAAAGTTCTGGATCAGGTCGGCCAGCCCAAACCGCCCAGCTTGGGCCAAGTGGCCAGTACCACGCCGATCGTTCCGGCGGGCGACGCTCAGCCCGTGCTGCACCCGAGCATGGCGGCCGCGGTAGCCCTTCCGCAGTCGGACACCGATCCTGCGTCGCCCTTACAAATACACATCGGGACGGCCACCATTACGCCTCTGGGTTTTATGGATCTCACCAGCGTCTTCCGTTCGGCGGACGAAGGCAGTGGCATCGGCAGCAGCTTCGGCAGTACCCCCTACAACAACGTCTCGACGGGTTTGGGGAAGTTGAGCGAATTGCGCTTCAGCGCGCAGAACTCGCGCATCGGCGCGCGCGTCGACGCGCTGGTTCATGGTACGAAAGTGCTGGCCTACTGGGAGTCTGACTTTTTGGGCACCCAGTCCACCAACGCGGGCGTAACCTCGAATAGCAACAGCTTCCGCATGCGGCTTTATTTTATAGATCTGAAGAAGGGGCAATGGGAAATCCTAGGCGGACAATCCTGGAGCATGATGACGCCCGGCCGCGTTGGAATCTCCCCGCTGCCTTCCGACATCTTCTATTCCCAGAATATGGACACGAATTACCAAGTCGGAATTCCGTGGACGCGCGCTCCCCAGTTGCGCGCCGTCTATCACCCCAGCGATATCGTTAGCATCGGATTCGCCCTGGAAACGGCCGAACAATACGGCGGCGGTTCTTCCGGCGGTGGCGCTGTCGTTCTGCCCAGCCTGCTGGCCACTCCTTACACCAACACGCAGATCGATTTGGGCGCGGCCACCTTCACGCCGCCGAATCTGACCCCCGATTTCCAGGCCAAAATCGCTTTCGATCCGAAGGTGAACGGCAACCTTTTCCACATTGAATTCGGTGGCGTCCTCAGCACGTTCAAAACCTACAATCCCCTCACGAGCCAAAGCTTCACCAAAGAGGGCGGCGGCGGTGAAGCCAACTTCAACCTGGAACTGGTGAAGAACTTCCACCTCATCGTCAACACCTTTCTGAGCGACGGCGCGGGCCGGTATCTCTTCGGCCAGGCGCCGGACCTGATCATCGAGGGAAATGGCGCCCCCTCCCCGCTGCACTCTTCTTCCACAACGGACGGCTTTGAGTACACCACCCACAACACCCTGTTCTTCGCCTACTACGGCGGCGACTACATCGGGAAGGACGTGAGCGAAGACCCGGCCGCCAAGAATGCGTTCATCGGCTACGGCTATCCGAAATCGGCCAACAGCCAGAACCGGACCATCCAGGAAGGCACGTTCGGTTTCAACCAGACGTTTTGGAAGAACCCGAACTATGGGGCGTTGAGCTTCATCTTCCAATATTCTTACCTCTTCCGCAACCCGTGGTACGTGGCTGCCGGAGCGCCCCGGGATGCGCACAACAGCCTGCTTTTCCTGGACTTGAGGTACACGCTGCCGGGACAGGCGCCGCATTATTAAGATGCTGTGGGGCGGGCGTCCACGCCTGCGGCGGGTCTCCAGACCCGCCCAGACCCGCCCTACACCCGTGATACTTTTATTCGGAACCTGAACAAAGGAGTCATCCATGAAGAAGAGTAATCTGTGGCTGGGAGTCTTTGGCGCTCTCGCCATTCTGCTGGCGGTTGCACAGGCCAAAGTGCTGATCAACGCGGCCGGCGCCACGTTTCCGTATCCTATATACGGCAAGTGGCTTGAAGAGTTCGCTAAAGTCTATCCGGACGCGCAGATCAATTATCAGTCGATCGGCTCTGGCGGCGGAATCCGGCAGTTCTCGGCCGGAACCGTGGACTTCGGCGCTTCCGACATGCCCATGACCGACGAGCAGATCGGCACGTTCAAAAGCAAGCCGCTGCACTTTCCCACGGTGTTGGGCGGCATCGTGCCTACGTACAATATTCCCGGCGTCAGTCAGGATCTGAAGTTCACACCAGAGGCCTTGGCCGGCATCTATCTTGGCAAGATCGCGAAGTGGAACGACCCGGAGCTGCAGAAAGCGAATCCGGGCGTCAAGCTGCCGGCCAACGAGATTGTTGTAGTGCATCGCTCGGAAGGTAGCGGCACCAGCTTCGTCTTTACGGATTACCTTTCCAAAGTCAGCCCGGAATGGAAGACCAAAGTGGGCGTGAACGCTTCGGTAAGCTGGCCCGTGGGCTTGGGAGGCAAAGGCAATGAAGGCGTGGCCGGGGTGGTCAAGCAAACTCCCAACTCTATCGGCTACGTCGAGCTCATCTACGTGCTGCAGAACAAGATGACGTACGGTTCTTTGCGCAATGCCGCCGGAGTGTTCCTCAAAGCGGATCTGGAAAGCGTCACGGAAGCAGCGGCCTCCGTGGCCAAGACCATGCCCGCCGACTTCCGGGTTTCCATCACCAACGCTCCCGGAAAAAAGGCTTACCCGATCGCCACCTTCACCTACTTGTTGATACCATCGAAGATCGACGACCCGGCGAAGAAGAAGGCTATCGTCGCGTTTGTCCACTGGATGCTGACCGACGGGCAAAAGTACGCGGCATCGCTGGCGTACGCTCCGCTGCCCAAGGATGTAGTCGCCAAGGAAGAAAAGCAGATTGCGCTGATCAAGTAATTATGGCAACTTCGGCCGCAATAAGCGCGCCTCCTCCCGGTGGCGCGCGGGCTTTGCTGCAACGCCTGCGCAACGGAGACGAGTTGGCGCGCCTGGTTTCTTTGGCGTTCGCCTCCAGCATCCTGCTGGTTACCGTCGGGCTGATCTATC
>DATNMW010000262.1:0-15099 GCA_035602155.1 Bryobacteraceae bacterium
CCGGACACATTTTCAATGTGGGTCATGGGATTCTGCCGGAGACTCCGGTGGAGAATGTGAAAGCCTGCGTGGAGATGGTGCGCGACTTCCGGCCGTAGCGCACGCACTCGTGCGTGCCGTGTCGAGACTCGTCTCGACACCTCCTTCTTCGTGATGGGCGTCGACCGGCGCGCGAACATATCCCAGGCGCGGATGGGGCATTTCTTGTCGCTCGGCCGTGCAATGTAACTTGGGTTCGGTGGCTTTGTTCGCGCCGTTGCCGGAACTGCGGATGAAGGCCGCGGAGCTACTGAAACGCAACCGGCACCACCCGGGCACATCTTCAACGTGGGTCATTGAGTTCCGCCAGAGACGCCAGTAGAGAATGCGAAGGCGTGCGCGGAAATCGTCCGCGAGTTCTGGTCGTAACGGCACCTCACGTTCACGTGCGTCCGGCCCCGCCGGATTCCCCATGATCGATGGCCTCGTGCAGCAGATTTGTTCGTGGCCTCCAGCCCAATTCCGATTGATTCGCGAACCGCGGACTTTTCCTGCAAGCCGGGCCTCTGATCCCTCCGGGCCGTGCCCTCGCGCGTCGCCCCGATCAATTCCTCCTCGACCATCCCTGCGTGTGCGCCCCACCGCGCTGCTCCCTCGGTTAGGTGCCCCCGCGCGACCGCCGACTTGGGCGAGAAGGGCGGAATTCTATGACACCCGGAAGGGCACGTTGCTCGAAAGTGTGCCGCTGGGCGTCACCACCTCGACCGTGCCTGTGGTTGCGCCGGCGGGCACGGTGGTCTTGATGAGTGAGGGCGACACGACGGTGAATACGGCGGCGGCGCCGTTAAGCTGACGCTGCTCGTGCCGGTCAGGTTGGTCCCAAGGATGTTGACGGCGGATCCCGCCTCGCCAGAAGTTGGCTGTGTTTCCACGAACGGGCCTAAGCCCACGTATACGCTGAAGACCGTCCCGGAGCTAGTACCATAAAAGCTCCCGTCGGTTTCCTGGATGATCCCGTATGGTGATGCGCCGTCCGGGCAGCCGTTTTGGGAGCAAAAGCTGTATAGCGTCGTCAGCGCGCCGCCCGGAGTGATTTCGAAGATCGTGCCATCGCCCGAAGCCTCGCCATAGGTGCCGGTCCCGCCAGAAAACGTTGTCCCGTAGAAATCCCCATTGGCCTGGACCAGCGTACCGGGAGACGAGCCGTCCGCGCACCCGCCTCGGGAGCAGAAGCTGTATAGCGTCGTCAGAGCGCCGCTCGGCGTCATCTTGAAAAGCGTGCCCGCACCATCGCCGAAGAAGTCGAGGTTGGCCCCACCCTGCTCCGTTGTCCCGTAAAGGTTCCCATTGGTGGCCTGGATTAGCCCTCCGCGGGGGTATTCGCCATCCGTGCAGCCGCTCTTGGAGCAGAAGCTGTAAAGCGTCGTTAGCGCGCCACCCGGGGTGATTTTGAAGACCGTGCCAGCTCCTGCGCAGTGGGCCCCGGCGTTGACCCCGCCGCATGCCGTCGTCCCGTAGAAGTCCCCGTTGGCGGCTTGGACTAGCGCAGCGACGGGGCTTTCGCCGTCCGTGCAGTTTGATTGGGAGCAGAAGCTGTACAGCGTCGTTAGCGCGCCACCGAGGGTGATTTTGAAGACCGTGCCAGCTCCTGTGCAGTAGGTCCCGGCGTTGGCCCCTCCGCATGGCGTCGTACCGTAGAAGTCCCCGTTGGCGTCCTGGACCAGCCCAGCGTAGGGGCCCGCGCCGTCCGTGCAGTTTGGTTGGGAGCAGAAACTGTACAGCGTCGCCAGCGTGCCTGTAGGGGTGATCTTGAAGACCGTGCCCAAGCCGTTGGTCCCGCCCTGGAGCGTTGTCCCGTAAAAGTCCCCATTGGTGGCCTGGACTAGCGCACCTAAGGGGAATGCGCCGTCCGTGCAATCGCAGAAGTTGTACAACGTCGTCAGCGTGCCACTCGGGGTCATTTTGAAGACCGTGCCGAAACCGTCGGCTGCGCCGGAGCTCGCTGTCCCGTAGAGGTCCCCATTGGTGGCCTGGACCAACCCCGCACTGGGGGCCGAGCCGTCCGTGCCGTTGAAACTCACCAGCGTCGTGAAAGCCTGCAGCCCCGAGCTAAAGCATGTCGCCGCCGGGCTCGCAGCGTTGGTCTCCATAAACTCCATCGCCGGTGACGCCCCGCCGTAGACACAGGGCGTCGGCACCAGGTCCAGGTTGTCCGTCTCGCCCGTAAAACTTTCCTGCACCCAGGTGGGAGTGTCCAAGCTGCTGTCGACCACGCCGGTCTTGACCACGAGGGTCGATCCGCTGGAGAAGTTGGCCTGGGAATTGCACGCGTCGCCGAAAATGTTGAACTCGGCGGCGTCCCAGCTTTGCGCCAGGTTGAGGACGCTGTCCTGACCCAGCGCGGTGAGATTGCCGCCCGGCGTCTGCACAATCACAGTATCCGTGCCGCCGGAGTCGGCCGTGGCCGTTATGGTAATCCCGGATAGGTCCGCCATCGTCTGGGCAGGGATGGGTGCGCTGCGGCGGCTGCTTGTGTAGCAACCGCCCGAGGACGGGGACCACCCCGTTGGGCACGCCGCTCCGTAGCCAATCAGCCAGTACTGCATGTATGCTTGCGCCAACTGGCGTCCATCGGGAGTCACTGCCGCGTAGTTATCGAACACGAACTGCTGCCAGGCGCAATTCGTGTAAATCGGGTAAAACGCAGGACGAGATCGGGTAGATGCTCGTGGGGAAGATGTTCGTGTTGAGTTGGAGCGTAAAGGTGTTGGGGACGTTCGTCTTGGTTGGGACCTTGCAATTGGGGGGAGTGCCTGGGGGAGTGTAGTATGAATTTCCATCCTCGCTAATTCCGGGGGTGACGCTGATGAACGAGCCTTCCGCCGTTACGATTAAGCCCGGCACCTTAGCAGCGAAATCACCGCTGGTGCCACCCACGGTATCGGAGCTGTTCCCGCCCACGCCCGTCCGCCCCAGGGGATATGACGGTGGAGTCGCGCACGGAACCTCCTTGCCAATCGGTGCTCGGGTACGACGCCTTGAAGCATCCCTTTCTCGGCAGAGGAGTCCGCACCATGGACTCGTGCCAGGCCTCCTGGCTCCCTGGCTGCGCTGGCGCCCGCGAAGGGGCCTGCGCCATGAGCGGGCGAGCGCCCGGGCACAGCAGGCTCGCGCAGAAGACAAGGCCAGGGACGCCGATGCATCCGCGTGGCGATCTGATGGATTTCATTGGCTGCTCCTAACCCAGGATTTGCGCTTCGGGTTCCTGGTTGGGATTATGTCATATGGTCATCGATATCGCGGGGGCCGGTCTCAAGGGAACAAACACCGCCCGAATCCGCGCGCGCTCATCGAGCGCATCCGCGCCACCGGCGTGCCAGTGATCCACTTCGGCACGGGCGCTTCGGGCTTCTTCAAGGAACTGCACGCCGCCGGCGGCGACGTGATGGGCGTGGACTGGCGCGTCAACATCGACTAGGCTTGGACGGATATCAGCTACCGTTCGGCGGTGCAAGGCAACCTGGATCCGGTGGCCCTGTTCGCGCCGCTGCCGGAGCTGCGGATGAAGATCGCCGAGTTGCTGAAGCGCACCGGCACGCGGCCCGGACACATTTTCAACGTAGGTCACGGCATCCTGCCGGAGACGCCGGTGGAGAATGTGAAGGCCTGCGTGGAGATGGTGCGCGAATACAGGCCTTAAGCGGGACAGGGCTCCTGGCGCGTCTTATTCCCCGGCCTCCTCGCGTTCGAGGGCTTCATGCAAAAGGCTCCGGAGATAGGCTTCAGAGCTCAGGCCCTTCCTGGCCGACAGCCGCTCTGCGCGGTTGACGTCGGACCGAGCCATTTGAATCGTGATGCTCTCTAATTCCCGCGCCTCCCGGAGCACTCGCGGCGCGGTTCCCCGGCTGGCGGTTCCTCCCTGGATGGCCTCAACCAGGTTGTCCTCAACGACATCCATGTTGTTGTCCCACCATGCCGCTTCTTCAGCTTCAGTCGGGAACTTGGGAACGATGAGTTTCTTCATGTCAATAATCCCTTGGCACGCAAATAAGCGTCTCGTGCTCTCCTTCCAACAGCCCGTGCGGTGACAATCCGTAGTGCGTCGGCCCGCACGGTCCAGACCACCAGCAGAACCCGGTACTCGTCGGTGTGCCCGATCGCCGTCCAGCGTTCTTCCCCGTCGATGACTTCATAGTTCATGTCTAGCGGATCGTTCCGGATGACCTGCTCCGCTTCGTCGCGCTCGACCGAATGACGGGCAATGTGCGCGGCGTTGGCTTGGTCCCAATCGAACCTGACGTCATCGTCCGCCACGTGCTTATAGTATACGGCTGCCGGCGGTGCGGCGCACCGGGCTTCTTCCGCGAGTTGCACGCGGCCGGCGGCGACGTGATGGGCGTGGATTGGCGGGTCAATATCGACCGGGTCTGGACGGATATCAGCTATCGCTGGGCGGTACAAGGCAACCTCGACCGGGAAGACATCGTGTAAACGATGCGGAACTGCGCCCTGTAGAATCCGATGCGATAGAGATTTCGATACCCACTCAGCAAAACCGTATCGGGAGGAAACGGATCGTCTTTCAAGTCCATGATGACGGCGATTGCCTCCTGCCTTACCGATTCGTCAAGCTGATCGATTTCATGGCCGGCCGACGGGCGAATGCTAACCCGCCAGGCGCCGGCTTCCATATTTCTTCAGAGCCTGCTCCAACGAGACCGGCCTTTCGCCCTGCCGGCGCAACGCAATGATCGCGTCGGCATCATCTTCGGTTACCCAGTCCCGATCCGGCAGAAGATCCGCTCGACCGGGGAAAGGTTAGTGGCCTCGGCTGGCACTCCACCCCGCCCGCGTGCCTTCGGTTCGCGCCGCGATCCGTGCGTTGCGTGGTCCGCATTTTTCATGTTGCGCTTCGCCTGAAGCATAGCTTAAGTATACCAGCGACCGGCTAGATAATGGCTCGTGTCGCTCCCGCTTCGCGCACTGACATCGGCACCAAGCGCATGCCGACGAGATTCTGTGGCGCAGGTTGATGGGCAAGATCGTAGATGTGCAGGCTCCTTTCGCCAGCCTGCAAGTGACTGCCGGCGCCCGTTGCATACAGGTCTTCGACAGTTGGGGCGCGCTAGGTCCGGACGATTACGTGCGCTTCGTACAGCCTTATTCGCGTGCGCTGATCGAGCGCATCCGCGCCACCGGCGTGCCGGTGATCCACTTCGGCACCGGCGCTTCGGGCTTCTTCAAGGAATCGCACGCGGCCGGCGGCGACGTGATGGGAGTGGACTGGCGCGTGAATATCGACCAGGCCTGGACCGATATCAGCTATCGCTCGGCGGTACAAGGCAACCTGGATCCGGTGGCGCTGTTCGCGCCGCTGCCGGAGCTGCGGATGAAGATCGCGGAACTGCTGAAGCGCACCGGCACGCGGTCCGGACACATTTTCAATGTGGGTCATGGGATTCTGCCGGAGACTCCGGTGGAGAATGTGAAAGCCTGCGTGGAGATGGTGCGCGACTTCCGGCCGTAAGCGGGACTAGTCCGCCACGAAACCGTGCGGTGGGAGGCTCTGCGGGAGAAGCGAGTGGAAGGTAATGCCCACTTTGGCGGAGCAGGCATTCAGCCAGCCAAGATTTCATCCTTCCCAGAGCTACTCAATCAGATAGACGCTGTAGGTAACGCCGGTGATTCCCGTCTTGGCGCCACCGGTGTCCGCCGTGAAAACGCTGGCGCCGCCTTGAAAGTCCACCATGTCGGCTACGATAGCGGTAGTCGTCCCAGCGGAGAGGATGCTGGTGCTGGTGCCGTTGTTGATATTCAACAACGCGTGCGGGAAATACAACGATCCGGTCAGGTTCAGATTCGCGCCGCCGGCAATGGTGCTCGAGCCGGGCGAGGTCATCGAACGGTCCTGATAGAACAGTATCCCCTCATAGCTGCCCGACGTCTGCGCGCTGAGCGTCACGGTAGACCCGTTGGCGATGTTCACGGTAGCTCCGTTGGTCAGGTAAATCATCACACCACCCGTGGCGGTAAGCGTCGAGCCGCCTTGGATGCTAAAGGTTCCGCCGTCGATGATATAGGTGCCGCCGCTCAGTTGCGCGTTCATCCCGTTTCCTAGGGAAAAGCCGCAATAAGTGCCTGGGGCCGGCGTATATTGGGTCGATTGCCATGAAGTGAAGTTTCCCGAGCTGCAGCTTGACCCGACCGTCGGTGACGGCAGATTCACCAGGGGATCGGTCACCGCGGTGGTGCCCGTCGATGGCGTCACGCTGGTGCTTCCGTTGTTATCCTGATGATAGCTGCCCACGATGTTGATCGATGGGGCCTGGATATAAGCGCTTCCGGTAACTTCCATCGCCGCCCCCGACGAGGTATTCGCGTTGGCGCTCGAATTTACATAGACGCCGCAGCCAAACTTGGCCTGAAAATCGTTGCCGGCCAAGAAGGAATTCCCCGCGCTCGGGTCCAGGACATAGATGCACCCGCCGCCGCCCGAACCGGCGATGGCGGCCGCCGTCGACCGGACACTCGCGGTAAGGGAATTGGCGCCCAAAAGACCGCCGAACCATGCCGTCGCGGTGTGATATACGCGGGCTGTCACCCAATACCCAACCGTTGGCCCGGAAACCGTGGGGACGCTACTTGACGTATTCGCCTGTATGGTAACCGTTTGTCCGGACAATCCGTTGGCCGCAGCCAGCATACAGGCATTGTCGTAGGTGTTCGCGGCCGAGCCCGGAGTAGTGGACGGGCAAGCGGTGGCTGTGGTGCTGCACCACACGACGCCGGAGCCGCATGTGAAGCTGCTCGGAGAACTGTGCACGGCCGCGCGAACTGCCGCCAGTGCCGCGCTGTCCGCCGTGGCTTGCGCCGTTTCCCTGCGAAAATATCCCCAACCCACGTCCACGGCCAACGCCAGGGACCCGAAGATGAGACCGGTGGCGAGCGTCGCCATCAGCAGAGACTGCCCGCGCTTGCGATGGGAGGAAGTAGTCATAATCAGTAATCGATCACCTGTTGAGAGATAGCGGTAAACATCTGCGGTTCGAATGTAGAACCACCCTTTCCTGGCACAAACATTGAAATCGCGCTGTTAAAAGGATAAGATGCTGAGATTGCAATCACTTGTCCCGTGGAATTCCCGCCGGATCGCGGCCAAACCGTAGTGGAGCTTGTGCAGGTGCTCACCGGGTGGCAAACGATCGAGCCATTCGCGTCCGTCAAGGAGACGTTTAGCGAGTCGGAAAGCAGCCCGATGCCTTTGGTGGATAGCATTTGCGTGATCTCGCCGACGGTCATCGCGCAGGCCAGCGCCGCGCAATCGGACCCTCGTACGGCGGCCGTGCGGGCGGTTACTTTGACGGCCTCGTTCAAAGTGTGATAATTCCACATTCCCAAAGACATCTGCACTATCGAGATGATTACGAAAAGAAGCGGAATCGAAGTTAAAGTGAACTCCAGAACCGAGTTGCCGCTGGCGCCTTTATGCAATGCCTTCATCTTTACGACCCCCTTATCGGAAATTCAACGGTACGGGTGATTGTCAGGTTGCCGTTGATCAGTCCAGGCAGGCCAATAACCTGTGTCGGCTTGTAGGTGACGGAGACCTGCTCAGCCGGCAAGCCATCGGCGCCGGTCGCCAGGTACGTAGTCGAGACGTTCACCACGCCGCCGGACGAACAGGAACTTGTACTGCCCACGCCGGGAGAGTCTTTAAGCTCCGCGAGCGCGTAGGTGCAGGCCAAAGTTGGATTCTCAGCGACGGAAGTAGAAGCGGATGCATACATTCCAACCACTCGGGCGGCGTTTTCGGCCGAGATCATCGCGTATGAATATATTCCGAGGTCGAAAGCGCCAACGAAGCAGAACGCCAGCCATGGCAGCAACAGCATCGTCTCGATAACGGATTGTCCCCGTTGGTTAGCGCGCTTTCCCGTCGCTACCGCGAAAACCTTCTCCTTGGATGTGTATACGAATGGTGGCATGCGGAACATCTTAAAAAGTAGCAGAACAATTCCAGCCTGTCACCGCTGAAAAAGGTTAGTAAACCGATGCCGGTCCCATAGCCGAAGGATATGATCCGCGCGGACTTCGTGACGATCTTGATTGCTACACGCGCCAGAACCATCCCCGCCGGTACATGCCGAAGGCGATCAGCCACAACAGCGCCGTATACGCCATGGCGTAGAGCAGCGACGCATTCATGGGCGAGGCCAGCGGCGCAAACACGGCCTGATAGAGCGGGCTGCGCCAATGCAGCGCGGAGAGGGCCTCATCCAACAGTTCCGATATCATATAGACCGTGATGGCGTTCATGCCTATAATCGCGAATGGCTTGACCACCCGTTTGAAGCCGCAGCCGTCCACCAGCCAGAGGCAACCGGCAAACACCACGAAGTCCAATCCGGCCATGAACACCGAAAAAGAACTGGTCCACAGCTTCTTGTTGATGGGCAGCCACATGGCCGCAATCAGGCCGGCGGCGATCAGGAGATTGCCGATCAGGAAGAGCCAAGTGGTACGCTCGGCAAGCTGGCGCCGCATGCGCAGAATATGGCCCGCCATGATGCCGAACAACGCCGTGGCGATGGACGGCAAGGTGCTGACAATGCCCTCCGGGTCCCAGGTTTTGGTGGACGCATAATTGTGGCTGCCCAGCACGATCTTGTCGACGTAGTTCGCCAGGTTGTGGCCTACGGCTAGATCGCCGGCGCCATAGCCAGGAACGGGAACGAGCATCATGACGATCCAGTAACCCGCGAGCAGAGATACGATCCAGATCAATTGCCCACGAATGCCTGTAGACAGATAAATTGCCGAGGCGATCAGATAGCAGATGGCAATGCGCTGCAAGACGCCTAGCAATCGTTGCGTCGACAGATTAAATGGATAGGCGTAGACAATCAGGCCGAGCACATATAGAATTGCGGCGCGCCGCAGAACCTGTACGAACAATTGGCCGCGCGCGGCTCCGGCCTCCATACGCTTGCCCAGCGATAGGGTGATGGCCAAACCCACAATCCAAAGGAACGAGGGGAAGACCGTATCGGTCAAGGTCCAACCGTTCCAATCGGAGTGTTGCAGCGGCCCGTAAGCGTGCGCGCCGTCGCCGGCGTTATTCACCAGCACCATGAGCGCCATGGTGGCGCCGCGAAAGACGTCCAGCGAGACGAGCCGCGATGCGGCGGGTTGTGCCGTCTGATCCATGAATGCACGGTAACACCCAGCGCCCTATCTCACTAGCGTCGACGACTTCCCGGCGAAGTCCAGCACCCACGCGGGGAAGATACCCAGGAACAGCGTGCCGATTGCCGGAATGACCAACGCCGCACGCAGCCCGAAGGAAAGCGGCTCCAGTTCCGCGGCCGCCTCACCCGGCTCGTGCATGTACATGGCCACCAGGATGCGCAGATAGTAATAGGCCGCGACGGCGCTGTTCAACAGTCCCAGCACAGTCAGCCACACCAAGTGCGAATCGAGCGCGGCTTTGAAGATATAGAACTTGCCGAAAAAGCCGCCGGTGAGCGGTACGCCGATCAGCGAAAGCAGAAAGATGGAAAGCAGCGCGGCGGTGCTCGGCTGCCTGACTCCCAGGCCCGCGAAATCGTCCACGCTGAGGAATCGCTCGCCTTTTCCCGAAAGATGCGAGACTACGGCAAACGCGCCGATGTTCATGAAGGCATATGCCGCCAGGTAGAACATGGCCGCCGCCGTGCCCACGTGCGAGCGCGCCGCCACCGCCACCAGCACATATCCGGCGTGCGCGATGGAACTATAGCCCAGCAGCCGTTTCACGTTCGATTGCGTGAGCGCGGCGAAGTTGCCGATGGTCATCGACAGCAGCGCCGATCCCCACACCAGCGGATACCAGTCGCGCGCGAACGGTTCAAAGGCGGTCATGAAGATGCGCAGGAATATGGCAAAGGCGGCGGCCTTGGGTCCGGTGGTCAGGAAGGCGGAGACCGGCGTGGGCGCGCCCTGGTAAACGTCCGGCGCCCAGATCTGGAAAGGCGCGCCGGAAACTTTGAAAGCCAACCCCACGAACATCAACGCCAGCGCCACGCCGATGAAGACGGGAGCAGGCGCCCCAGGTCCGCCGCTAAGCACCATGCGGATGGCGGTCAAGTAGGTCGTTCCCGTCATGCCATACACCACGGCCACGCCGTACAGAAAGAACGCCGTGGCGAACGATCCCAGCAGGAAGTATTTCAGGGCGGCTTCGTTGGCGCGCTTGTCGTCGCGCAGATAACCGGCCAGCACGTAGCTCGATATGGACGAGATCTCCAGGCCGATGAAGATCATGATCAGCTCATTGGCTGAAACCATGACGCACTGGCCTGCGATCGAAAACAGCAGCAAGGCGTGATACTCGCCGGTCTCCGCGCCCTCGCGTTGCAGGAAACTATAGGATGAGAGAACCGTCAGGATACCAACGCCGATCACCAGCACGCGGAAAAAGGTGGCGAATCCATCCACCATCAGCATGCCGGAGAAGGCCGGCCCCGGTGAGGAGTAGGCGAACACCGCGGCGGCCATGGCGGTGGCGAGCGCGAGAATCGAGATGTGCCCGTAGACGTCGCGCGATTGCTTGCGGAGGATGACGTCCAGCACCATCAGCAGGGCGCCAGCTGCAATCAGAACGATCTCCGGCAGAAACCGCAGGTATTCGACGCCGGCGGGGGCAAGACTAGCGGGCATCGGATCGCTCCCCGACGGTCGCGGCTCGGTAGGTCGCGGCTCGGTATGCCGGGGCCGCCTGCACCCGGATCTGTACGTTCACCATGGTCTGATCCAGAATGTGCGCCGATGCCTTCCGCACAATAGGCAAGAACGATTGCGAGTAGACGCCCATCCAAACCATCATCGCGATCAGCGGTAAGATGGCGGCCCACTCGCGCGGCCGGAGGTCGAACACATGATGCCGTACCTCGTCCGCCGCCTCGCCGTAAAACACACGCTGGTAAAGCCAGAGCATATAACACGCCGACAGAATCACGCCAATGGATGCCGGAACCGTCCAGTGGAGAAAATTGGCCTGCGCGGAGCCTTGCAGCACCAGGAATTCGCCCACGAAATTATTCAAGAGCGGCAAGCCGATACTGGCCAGCATGGCGATCATGAAAGCAGTCGAAAGCCACGGGGCGATGGTAGCCACGCCACCATAGTCGGCGATGACCAGCGAGTGACGGCGCTCGTAGAGATAGCCCACCAGAACGAACAAGGCGCCGGTCGAGATACCATGATTGAGCATTTGATATACCGCGCCATCCATGCCGATCTGAGTGAACGAAAAGATGCCCAGCACGACGAAACCCAGGTGACTCACCGAAGAATATGCCACCAGTTTTTTCATGTTGGGCTGCACCATGGCGACCAGCGCTCCGTAAAGGATACCGATGATGGCCAGCACCACAATCCAGGGCGCGCAGGTGCGCGCGGCGCTGGGAAACATAGGCAGGCAAAATCGCACCAAGCCGTATGTGCCCATCTTCAGCATGACGGACGCCAGCATGACCGAACCGGCGGTGGGTGCTTCCACGTGCGCGTCCGGAAGCCAGGTGTGCAGCGGGAATATCGGCACTTTTACGGCGAAGGCGACGAAGAATGCCAGGAAGAGCATCATCTGTTGCGACGGGGTGAACGACAGCCTGCCGCTGGCTAACTGGGCCAGAATGTCCGAGTAGTTGAAGGTGTGTGCATGGTTGTACACGTAGATGATGGCCGTCAGCATCAGGACCGAAGCGGCGAAGGTATAAAGGAAGAACTTGAGAGCCGCATAGATACGTCGCTCATGGCCCCAGATACCGATCAGGAAATACATGGGCACCAGCGAGACTTCCCAGAACACGTAGAACAGGAACAGGTCTTGCGCCGCGAACACCGCGGTCAGCCCGAACTCCAGCAGCAGCATGAACGCGAAGAATTCTTTGATGCGGATCTGAATCGATTTCCAGGAGATCAAGATGCAGATGGGAGTGAGGAATGTGGCCAGGATCAAGAGCCACAGGCTCAGGCCATCGAGTGATACGTGGTAATGAATGTTGGGCGAGGCGATCCAGACGATGTCGGTGACGAATTGCTCGCCGGGGCGGATGGTCTCGTATTGAAACGCGAGCCCAAGGGAGGCGAGGAATGCCGCCAGGGAGAAACCCAGGGCGGTCTTGCGGATCGCGCCTTCCGCGGCGCGCGGGACAAGCAGCAGAACCAGGAAACCCAGCAGGGGGATGGCCAGTACGATGTCGAGCAGGTTCATCGCAGCCCTCCCATCACTCCCATGACGAAGAGCAGCAGCACGCTTCCCAGCAGCACCCATGCGGCGTAGCTGCGGATATTGCCGGATTGCAGCCGCTTGAGCACACCGCCAATGCCGCGCGCGCGATTCGCGACTCCGTTCACCGCGCCATCGATCACGGCCACGTCGATGCCCTTCCACAGCACAACGCGCGATCCTGCGACGACGGGCGTCACCACCGTCGCGTCATAGATCTCATCCACGAAATACTTGTTGTAGATCAGTTTGTAAAGACTACTGAAGGTTGCGGCGACTCGATCGGGCAAACCGGGCTTGAAGACATAGAACAGCCACGCCAGCGCGATGCCGGCAAGGCCGAACGCGACTGAGACGACAACCGGGCCGATGTCGTTACTTTCCTGCGCGAGCGGAAATAGCGGCGCCAGAAACTCGGGCACATTGAAGAGCTTCCCGCCAGCCAGAGACAGCGCCGCCAGCACCGCCAACGGGCCGACCATCACGAAGGGCGATTCGTGCGGATGCGCCTTGCCCCTATAATTGCCGAAGAAAGCCAGGAACATCGCGCGAAAAACGTAGAATGCGGTCATACCTGCCGTGATCACGCCCACCCAATACATCCACGGTGCATGACGGTCGGCCGCTGCGAGAATCGCATCCTTGCTGTAGAATCCCGCGAACGGCGGCACGCCGGCAATGGCCACCGAAGCGCACATCATGGTCCAGAAGGTCCAAGGAATCTTCTTGCGCAGGCCGCCCATGTTGCGCACGTCCTGCTCGCCGCCAAGCGCATGAATCACGCTGCCCGCGCCCAGGAACAGCAGCGCTTTGAAGAAGGCGTGCGTTACCAAGTGGTAGATGCCCGCCGAAAACGCGCCGACACCCGCTCCCAGAAACATGTAGCCAAGCTGCGACACGGTGGAGTAGGCGAACACTTTCTTGATGTCGTTCTGTGCCAATCCGATAGTCGCCGCGAAAAATGCCGTCGCCAGGCCGACGATGGCCACGGCCTCCATGGCCGCGGGCGCCTTCAGGTAAATTGCGGACGAGCGTGCCACCATATAGACGCCCGCCGTCACCATCGTCGCCGCGTGGATCAATGCCGAAACGGGCGTGGGACCGGCCATGGCATCCGGCAGCCAGACATACAGGGGAATTTGAGCCGACTTACCGCAAGCGCCCACCAGCAGCAGGAACGCGATGGCTGTGAGTGTCCCTTCCGAATGCCCCGCCACGGAGGTGAATACGACGCCGAAATCCAGCGATCCGAAATTCACGACGATCAGGAACATCGCGAGCGAGAATCCGAAATCGCCGATGCGGTTCACGATGAACGCCTTGTTGCCCGCATTGGTGGCGAACTGCTTATCAAAGTAGAAACCGATCAACAGGTAGCTGCACAAACCCACGCCTTCCCAGCCCACGAACATCACCAGGTAATTGGCCGCCAGCACCAGCGTCAGCATGAAGAACATGAACAGGTTCAGGTAGGCGAAGAAGCGGTAATATCCGCCTTCGTGCGCCATGTAACCGATCGAATAAATGTGGATCAGGGAACCTACGCCGGTGACGACCAACAGCATGATGGCGGTGAGCCGGTCGACGGTGAAATCGAATCCGACGTTGAGAGCGCCGCTCTGAATCCAGGTGAAGTATTGCTCGGTGTGCGCGGTGTATAGATCGCCAAGTCCGAACAGGGTTTTCAGCACCCAGGCGAAGGACAGCAGTACGGAGCCGATGGCGATGGAGTTGATGGCGGCTTTGGAGAAGCGCCTCCCTAGGATTCCGTTCAACAGGAACCCGAGGAGAGGTAAGACGGGAATGAGCCAGAGTTGCATTAGCGATGGCGCTCCAACAACAAGAGCCGGCTGAAAGCCGGCTGCGGGCAGGATTGCCCGCCCCACAAGGGAGTCTGATGAATAGTGGGACAGTCTGGCTGAAAAAGTCTCATTTAGTTTTTCATTGAACTTACGTCGTCGATATTCAACGTCGAGCGATTCTTGAAGACGGTCAGAATAATCGCCAGGCCCACGGCCGCCTCGGCTGCCGCCACCACCATCACGAAGAAGCTGAAAATATGCCCGTTCACCTGCTTCAACTGATAAGAAAACGTGATGAAGCTCAGGTTCACGGCGTTCAGCATCAGCTCGATCGACATGAAAACCGTGATGACGTTGCGGCGCAGCAGAAATCCGGCGACGCCTAGCGTAAACAAAACCGCGCTAAGAATCAGGTACCAGGAGAGCGGCACGCCGGTCATGTCAGTCCATCTCCCTTTGCGCCAGCACCACGGCGCCCAGAATCGCGATCAGGATCAGCACCGAAACCACTTCGAAGGGCAGCAAATATTGGGTGAAAAGGGCGCGCCCTACGTCCAGCGCGGTGCCGTGCGTGAATCCGCCGAAGTGTACATCGGCCGTCCCTGGAAACATGTGCTGCACGAAATACAGCATCAGCCCCAGGAAGGTGAACAGCAGCGGAATCCCCAGCACCTGCGCCAGCAGCGCGCGGCCGTGGCGGATCTCCGCGCCGGCATTCAGCAGCATAATCACGAAAACGAAGAGCACCATAATGGCGCCTGCATAGACGATCACTTGCGCGGCAGCCAGAAATTCGGCGCCCAGCAGCAGGTACAGCACGGCCAGCGATCCCATCACTCCGATGAGCGAGATGGCGCTCGAAATCGGGTGGGACTGCACCACCACGTTGACGCCGCAGACCACCGCAATCGCCGCGAAGATGAGGAACAGGATAACGTCCATATCAGGAAAACAGCGCCACCATCAAGCCGGTGACCAGCAGGTTGAGGACGGCCACCGGGAACATGAACTTCCAGGCGAAGGCCATCAGTTGATCGTAGCGGAAGCGCG